>NZ_JBFBJI010000004.1:376320-430058 GCF_040702065.1 Streptomyces sp. NPDC086777
CTCACCGAGGGCACCGAGGACTACCTCGCCTCGGAGAAGTACCAGTTGCGGCCCCGTGACTGGGCGGGCCGCCCCTGGACGGTGCGGCCCTGACGGCCACGGGACGGGGAAGACGTGCGGCGGGGACGCTCCACGGCCGGAGCGGTGATGACGACCGGGACACCGGACGGCGCCTGGGCGCCGGTGATGCGGCTCAGCTCCGCCTCACCCGAGCGCACCGGAGTGATGCGCGGGGTGATGCCGGCCGAGGCCATCAGTCGGCTCATGTCGCGGCGCTGGCGGGGTGTCACCAGGGTGACGACGCTGCCGGACTCCCCCGCACGGGCCGTACGACCGCCACGGTGCAGGTAGTCCTTGTGGTCGCCGGGCGGATCCACGTTGACGACCAGGTCGAGGTTGTCGACATGGATGCCGCGGGCCGCGACGTTGGTGGCGACCAGCACCGTGACGTGACCGTCCTTGAACTGAGCCAGGGTCCGGGTGCGCTGCGGCTGGGACCTGCCACCGTGCAGGGCGGCGGCGCGGACGCCGCTGCTGAGGAGGTGCTCGGTCAACCGGTCCACGGCGTGCTTGGTGTCCAGGAACATGATGACCCGGCCGTCCCGTGCCGCGATCTCGGTGGTCGTCCGGTGCTTGTCCGCGTCGTGCACGTGGAGTACGTGGTGCTCCATCGTGGTGACGGCACCGGCCGACGGGTCGACCGAGTGGACCACCGGGTCGGTCAGGTAGCGACGGACCAACAGGTCCACGTTACGGTCCAGGGTCGCCGAGAAGAGCATCCGCTGGCCCTCCGGCCGCACCTGGTCGAGCAGGGCGGTGACCTGGGGCATGAAGCCCATGTCGGTCATCTGGTCGGCCTCGTCCAGGACAGTGACGGCGACGTCCCGCAGCCGGCAGTCGCCCCGGTCGATCAGGTCCTTGAGCCGCCCCGGTGTCGCGACGACGACCTCGGCCCCGGCCCGCAGCGCACTCGCCTGCCTGCCGATCGACATTCCGCCGACCACGGTGGCCAGCCGCAGCCGGACGGCGCGGGCATACGGGGTGAGCGCGTCGGTGACCTGCTGGGCGAGTTCACGGGTGGGTACGAGGATCAGGGCCAGCGGCTCCCGTGGTTCGGCGCGCCGGCCTGCCGTGCGAGCCATTACCGCGAGGCCGAAGGCGAGCGTCTTGCCCGACCCGGTGCGGCCACGACCGAGTACGTCACGGCCGGCCAGGGAGTTCGGCAGGGTCGCCGCCTGGATGGGGAACGGTACGGTCACGCCCTCGTGGCCGAGCGCGGCCAGCAACGGCGTCGGCATGGCGAGATCGGCGAACGTCTCGACGGCGGGCAACGCCGGTGTGGTCGTCTTCGGCGGTGCGAACTCACCTTGTGCGGCCTGCCGGTTTCCGTTGCCCGTGGAGCGGCCTGCAACACCGGAGCGGCCGACGGCAGCGCTTCCTCCGAAGCGGTCGTATGCGCGAGTCGTGCGTGTGCGAGTCGTGCGTGCACGGTTCATGTGGAACCTTCCTCGACGTGGGCACGTATCAAGGAATTTCCGCAGCAAAACGAGCGGCGCAGAGAATCGCGAGAACGAGCCGAAAAAAACAGGGCTGAATCGCCCTGAAAATGAAGCGAGCTGGGGCCCGCACCCCAAGGTGCGGGCCCCAGCTGCGAAGTATGCGTCAGTGCCGGCGCGTCAGGCGGGAACGATGTTCTCGGCCGTCGGGCCCTTCTGGCCCTGCGCGATGTCGAACGAAACCTTCTGGCCTTCCAGCAGCTCACGGAAGCCCTGGGCGGCGATGTTGGAGTAGTGGGCGAAGACGTCGGCGCCGCCGCCGTCCTGCTCGATGAAACCGAAGCCCTTTTCCGCGTTGAACCACTTCACGGTGCCAGTAGCCATTTTGTTTCCCCTTCGGAGACGGTGTCAGGAATACGCTCTGTGCGCTTTCCGTGTCGCCGTGATGATCAGCCGCCGGAAAAACCATTCTGGCAACCACACCTGCAACTGATACTGACAGTAGCACGTCGTGAGCGACCCCACGCGGTGAACAATTCCCGGCCGTCTCCCACCTCAGGAATATTTCTCGTGCGCCGTGTCGATTTCTCACTTCCCGACCACAGGAATTGCTCTCCCGGGCCGCACTGTTGCCGTCGAGTCTGTCCGGTCGCGGCGCCGTGACCTCCCACGACGGCTTGGGCGCGCTGCCGTCGCCATCAGCTGGCGACATGCCGACGAACGCGCCGAGACCCCAGCGGCGAGACGAGGCCTCACGGCGGTTCCGGCGGGGCGCCCGCGGCGGTCTTGCGGCCAGCGGGCCGATCGAGCTCCGCACTTGGACGCGCCTCTCACCCTCGACCGGTGCGGCTTCCGAGCTGTCCGCCCGCCGGGCCGCCACAAGGCACTCCGGGTGCTGCCCGACGATCCGCCACTTCGACGCGAGCGTCCTGGTACTGAAGTCCCGTCCACAGACGGGACCTGGTCAGCGGTCGCCTTCAGGCCCAGGCGCACGCGACTCGGCCTCACCGAGGGAACGGCAGGCCGAGGGCCAGGACGGGCGCCCGCGGCTCCCGAACGGTGCGCCGCCGATGCGCATCGAACCGGGTGACCCCACTCTGACGTGCGCTCCCGGCGGCTCGGGAGAGTCTCTTCCCCCGTCTCGGCGGCTACTTGTTCTTGCCGTTGCCCCGCCCGCCGTTCGCCCGGCCGTTGCCGGCAGCGGCGGTGGCGGTGGCGGTGGCGGTGGCGGTGGCACCTGCCGTGGCGGCGGAGTTCCCGGCACTCTTGCCGGACTTGCCCGAACCGGTCGAGCGGCTCGGCTTGGCCGTCGCGGCTGCCAGTTGTTCGGCGCAGTAGGCGGCCACCTTGTCCGTACCGCCGGCTGCCGCGATCAGCCGTTGCCAGGCCGTCGCGTCGAGCGCCTTGCCATGGCCCTGGACCTGGTCGTAGGCGCGGCAGTGGGCTTCGGTGTCCTGGGCGGTGGCGGGCCGGTCCGTCAACCGAGCCTTGCCGGAGGACGGTGCCGAGGCCGCACCGCCCGGCCGGTTCGGGGCGGTCGCCGAGGGGTTCGGCGTTCCCCGGCCGGGTCCGGCGCCCTCGGTGGAGGAGCCGACGGAACCGATGGCCGCGACCGCCACACCACCGAGGGCGAGGCTGGCGAAGACCACGCCGAACGTCAGCCTGACCGGGCGCCGCACCCGCCGCTCGGCTGCCGGCCGCCAGTCGTCCCGGCGCCGGGTACGTGCGCGATACGCGCCCGCCGCGTGGGCTGCCCGGAACGCGGCCACGGCCTGCCGCTCGCCCTGGGGCCCGCGATCGTCCGCACGGACGGCTGCGGCCAGTGCCGCCTCCAGCGCCGTGTCGTCACCCGCGTCCCGGGGATCCGACAGGGTGCCGCCGGGCCGCACACGTCGACGGCCCCCCACCCCGTCGCCGCTCAGCCGTTCACCCATGTCCGTTTCCGTTCCTGTCCGACCGCTTCGATTCGTCCCCTGTGCCGGCTCCGACGCCTGCCTGCCGATCTTGTCGCGGTTGTCGTTCATGTCGACTCCCCCAGCGCGCGGGAAGCCACATCCGTCACACTCTCCTCCGCCTCGCCGCCGATCCCGAGCTGACGGGCAAGGCGCTTCAGGCCCCGGTGGGCGGCCGTGCGCACCGCACCCGGCCGCTTGCCGAGGACGCGCGCGGCGGACGGGCCGTCCAGACCGACCACGACCCGCAGCAGCACGGCCTCGCACTGGTCCCGCGGCAGCCCGCGGATCAACTCCAGAGCCCACTCCGTGGAGAGGGACTCAAGGGCCTGCTCATGCGTGTTGTGCGGGCCGGCCAGATCCAGTACGTCCTGTTCGGTACCGCCGGCCTGGGGCCGCACCCGGCGCCGACGCAGGTGATCCAGTGCCCGGTGCCGGGCGATGGTCGCGGTCCAGCCGCGAAAGCCCGCGCCGTCCCCTTTGAACCGCCCGAGGTCGCGGGCTATCTCCAGCCAGGCGTCGGACGCCACGTCCTCCGCGTCGTCGCCGACGACACCCCGCAGGTAGCCCAGAAGGCCCGGCTGCACGATCCGGTAGAGGACCGCGAAGGCGCCCTCGTCGCCGTCCTGGGCGCGCACGACCGCCGCGCCCAGCTCCCCGTCGTACGCCTGTACGCGCCGGGTTTGCCGCACCTGGCCCAAGATTGCCCTCGTTCGCACCGATCACAACCGATTTCCCACCACCGCCGCGCTCCGGTCGCACCGACGGCCCCACGACAACCAGCGCGCGCGCTCACAGAAACGTCACAATGCCCAGGAGCGCTGTCCGGTATCACCCGTCTCCCGGCGCTCAGCCGCGGGATTCGGCGGACGCGACCGCGACGCAGCGGAACCGGTGCCGTCCGCACCCGCAGCAGCGATCCTCACCGGTAACGGCGCCGCAGGCCCGCCCCCCGGCCCCCCTCTCCGCACCGTTCACGACTCCCCCGTGAGCGGCGCGGAGAGGACCGGACAGACCTGCGGCGGGCGGTCGCTCCGTCCCCGGCACCGTTGGGGCGCGTGATGCTTCGGCGCTCTGGTGCGCTCCCCCTGTCATGAGTACGTACCTCCGTCTGCGTGCGGTGCCGGCCCCGGCACTGCGCAACAGTCCGGCTTGGCTGGAGCGGCTTTTCGCGAGCGGTGCGGAGTCCCTCCAGCACCCGGCCGGCCGGTGCCCCGAGGAGGTCCTGGACGTGTGCTGTGCGAACCAGGAGCGCCTCTACACCGGCGCTCCGCCGGACGCGCCGGGGGGCCGGCCACAGGCCCAGGTGGTGCTCGGCGGCCGCCCCGTGCTCCGCACCGACCGGCGCGAGCCGCCGTTGCTGGTCCTCACGGCGGCCCAGACCCGCCGGGTGGCCGGATTCCTGGAGCGCTCCGACTTCGACACGCTGTGGGACCTCGCCCGGGACCGGCTGCTGCCCGGCTACGGCGGGATGACCGCGGAGACCGAGACGTCCCGCGCGTTCGCCATGACGCACCGGGAGCTGCGGACCTTCTACGCTCACGCGGCCCAGTGCGGGGAAGCGGTGGTGAAGTGCCGCTCCAAGGCGTGAGGGGTCGCGATCCAGGACAGGCGAGGAAGCGCCGCGAGGCGGGACCTGCGGAGACCCGGAGCCGGACGTGTGGCCGTGCGGGGTGGGAGGTGTAACAGTTTCGGCCTGCTGCGCTCTCTCCATGCGGACGACCACGTCGGTCGGCTTGGAGGGAGGCGGAACTCGTGCAGTGGACGGGCGACGGCGGCGCAGGGTACGGCGAGGAGCCGCCCCCCGGCCGCGGGTACGGGTACGGGTATGCACACGGTCACGAGGCCACCGGCGGCACTACCGTCGACACGGCGACGGCGGAGCCGGAGCCCTGGGCCGCCGGTGCACCGGTGCTCGTCGCCGGGCCGGACCGCCTCGCCGGGGCGGAGTGGGACTCTCCGCACGGTGACGTCATCACCGTGCTGCCGACGGACCGCGACGAGTCCGGCCGTCCCCTACCGGAGCCGGACACGCCGGAGAACGATCCGGCGCGCCCCGTCTTCGTGGACGCCTCGGGGCGCCGCCAGCGGCGCGTGCGGCGTTCCGCACGACTGCTGTTGATCCCCGCGGGCGTCTATGTCGCCATGCTGGTCAGCGCGTTGCTGGGCGGCCCCACCATCAGCGCGCCGTTCGTCCCGCTGCCCGACACAACGCATCCGGCCACGCCCCGCGCGACCACACCCGGCTCCCCCGCCGGCACGGATCACGGTCACCCGGCGCGGAGCACGGACTCCGGCGCGGCGGACCAGGACGCCCGTCCCACCGCACCGCGGACGGTCTCCGGCCGGACCGGCGGGCAGGCGGCCGCGACCACCCCCGCGGCCACGTCCACCAGCACCGCGACGCCCGCCGGGACCGCCGCCCCGACCACGACCGCGACTCCCCCCACCAGTGCCGGTGCCACCAGCACCGAAGCACCCTCCGCCAAGGGGCGTGCCAACGCCGCGTCCCACAAGCCCGTGAAGTGACCCCAGGCACCGACGTGACAGATCCGACCGATCACCGGCCCCGCACCGCGGTGCCCCGCCCCACCGCCGTGCCGCGCCTCCGCGGCCGCACCCGCCGAGTCACCCCCCGCACCCACTGGCTGCTGCTGTGCGTGCTCGTGGTGACCCTGTCCGCGGCCCTCCTGCTGCAGGGCTACACCCACCACATGTTCGGGATCACCTCGGACGACGTGACCGGTCCCCCCGGCCGTGCCGACGCGGTACCCGGCCAGGTCGCCCACGGCGGCCCCGTGATCGCGGGCGCCGCCGGCTCCCCGCACACCGCCCGCCCGAAGACCCGTACCATCGCCCTCACCTTCGACGACGGCCCCGACCCGGTCTGGACCCCGCGCATCCTCGACGTCCTGCGCCGCAACCACGTGCACGCGACCTTCTTCGTCGTCGGCACCCAGGTCGTCGCCCACCCGGAACTGGTCCGCCGGATCGTCGCCGAGGGGCACCAGATCGGCATCCACACCTTCACCCACCCCGACCTCTCCCGCCTCGCCCCGTGGCAGCGCTCCCTGGAGCTGCGCGAGACCCAGCTCGCGGTGGCCGGCGCGGCCGGCGTCACCACCGCGCTGCTCAGACCGCCGTACTCCTCGGAGAACGACGCCCTGGACGACGCCGACTGGTCCGTCCTCGAACAGGCCGACGGGGCCGGGTACGTCACGGTGCTCTCCACCCTGGACGCCGAGGACTGGCAGCGCCCCGGCACCGCCCGCGTCCTCGCGAACGCGACACCGCACGGCAGGACCGGGCAGATCGTGCTGATGCACGACGCCGGAGGCGACCGCTCCCAGACCGTCGCCGCCCTGGGCACGCTCATCCCACGGCTCAAGGCACAGGGCTTCCGGTTCACGACGGTCGGCGCCGCGGTCGGCATGACCGATCCCGTCCGGACGGCCGGGCTGGGCGACCACCTCCAAGGCGTCGCCCTCATCAAGATGCTGCAACTCGGCGACGGGACCATCCGGCTGCTTGGCGTGCTGATGTACGCGGCCGGGGCGGTGAGCGTGCTGCGCGCGGCCGTCGTACTGGTCGCGGCCCGCCGGCACCGCCGGCTGCGGACCGGGCGCCGGGCTAGGCCGTGGGGACCGCCGGTGACCGAACCGGTCAGCGTCATCGTCCCGGCGTACAACGAGAGCGCCGGAATCGAGGCGGCCGTACGCTCTCTGGTCGCCTCGGACCACCCGGTGGAGATCATCGTGGTGGACGACGGCTCCACCGACGGCACCGCCGATCTCGTCGAGTCCCTGCGGCTGCCGGGTGTGCGGGTGATCCGACAGCGGAACGCGGGCAAGCCCGCCGCGCTCAACACCGGCCTGGCCGCTGCCACCTGCGAGCTGGTGGTCATGGTCGACGGTGACACCGTCTTCGAACAGGACGCCGTCCGCACGATCGTGCAGCCCTTCGCCGACCCCGCTGTGGGTGCCGTCTCCGGTAACGCGAAGGTCGTCAACCGAGGCGGACTGCTGGGCCGTTGGCAGCACATCGAGTACGTGGTCGGCTTCAACCTCGACCGCCGCCTCTTCGACCTCGCCGAGTGCATGCCGACCGTGCCCGGCGCGGTCGGGGCGTTCCGGCGCCGGGCCCTGCTCGCGCTCGGCGGGGTCAGCGACGTCACCCTCGCCGAGGACACCGACCTCACCATGGCGCTGTGCCGGGCCGGCTGGCGCGTCGTGTACGAGGAAGGGGCGGTGGCCTGGACCGAGGCGCCCGCATCCCTGGGTGCCCTGTGGCGGCAGCGATACCGCTGGTGCTACGGCACGCTGCAGGCGATGTGGAAGCACCGTGGCGCGCTGGTGCAGGGCGGCGCCGCAGGCCGCCTCGGCCGCCGGGGCCTGGTCTACCTCCTCCTCTTCCAGGTCCTGCTGCCGCTGCTCGCCCCCGTGGTCGACGTCTTCGCGCTCTACGGCCTGGTCTTCCTCGACCCGTTGCGGATCACCGTTCTCTGGCTCGCCTTCCTGCTCCTGCAATTGGTCATGGGCCTGTACGCGTTCCGCCTGGACGGAGAACGCCCCGGCCCGTTGTGGAGCATGCCGCTGCAGCAGTTCGTCTACCGCCAACTGATGTATCTGGTGGTCATCCAGTCCGTCTTCACCGCCGTGGCGGGTTCGCGGTTGCGGTGGCAGCGCATGGAGCGCTACGGCACCCTACGGGCACCGACGGGTGCGGAGACATCCGGCGAGGACCCCCCTCCGCGGGTCCCCGCCTGAACCGGGGTCCGCCCCGGGCCCCGGACGACGACACCGATCCGGCGGGCCATGACGCGGGCCCCTCGGTACCAAGGGCCGCCCCTCGCGCTTTCCGGTGTGCAGGGCCGCGAGAGCCGGCGTCGGCGTGCGTCCCTTCCTGCCCGGGCTCGGGAACGTGACATCTGGTCGTCCGGGTGCGCTGGTATGTCAGGGCACTCCCGTGACGGCTGTGCCCCGTGATGGCTGATGACAACGACAACGGGGCTTCAGGGTGGGGCATGAGAACTGAACACAGCGTTCGGCACGGTCGCCGTCGATCCGGTCCGAAGAGATCCGGTCCGAAGAAGCGAACGTGGGTGGCGTTGGGGGTGGTTGTAGCCGGTGGCGGCGTGGTTGCGGCGACCGTCGCCATGGCCGGCTCACCAGGCCGTGGAGCGCCGACCGCGCAGGGACCGATCAAGACGCATGTCCACTCGCTGTCCCTGACCGGATCCGGTGCGTCACGCAAAACGCTCGGGGCCCGGTCCACGGCTCCGTTCAGCATGGTCGGTGTCACCTGGAACGGTGCGCACGCCAAGCTGCGCGGCACGGTGGAGGTGCGGACCCGTTCCGCCGCCGACGGTCACTGGACCCAGTGGCTGAAGATGCAGCAGCCGGACGACCTCCCCGACGCCGCTGAGCTGAACCGTCCCGGTGTGCGCGGCGGGATGTCCCCGCTGTGGGCAGGACCGTCGAACGGAATCCAGGTCCGCGCGACCGGCGCGGGCAGGACCACCACGCTGCCCGCCGGGCTGCGAGTGGACCTGGTCGATCCGGGCGAGCCCGCCACCGACGGGACACCGGACTCCGGCATGGGCATGGCGGGCTACGCCATGGATGCGACGGCCACCGACACCGCCACCCCGCCGGGGGGCGACACCGCCTCGCCGACGGACAGCTCCGCCCCGACCGACACCGCGACGCCCACCACGGGCACCGGTGCCCCGGACACCGCGACCGCGACGGACTCCACGTCGCCCACGGACACCTCCACGGCCACGGACCCCACCTCCACCACCCCGTCCACCACGTCCACCCCGTCCACCGGGACCTCCGCGTCGTCCTCGCCGAGTGGGTCCCCGACGGCCTGGCCCAGCCAGCTTCCGACGACGGCCCAGGCGTACCCGTCCTGCACGACCTCCTCCGCCGCCCCGTCGGCGACCCCGCCGGACCCGATGCCGGCCACGACCGTCTCGACGGTGGCACCGCCCCCCGTGGTGACCCGGGCCGGCTGGGGTGCGGACGAGTGTGCGCGGGACTCGGGTTACCCGTCGTACGGCTCGGCGGTGAAGGTGATGTTCGTCCACCACACGGACACCACCAACAACTACTCCTGCGCCGACTCCCCGGCGATCGTGCGCGGCATCTACGCCGAGCACCTCAACCAGGGCTGGCGCGACCTGGGTTACAACTTCCTCGTCGACAAGTGCGGCACCATCTTCGAGGGCCGCTTCGGCGGAATGGCGCTACCCGTCGTCGGCGCCCAGACCTACGGGTTCAACACCAACAGCATGGGCGTGGCCGCCATCGGCACGTACACCGACCTCAGCGGCGGCGACTCCACGGCCAGCACCTTCACCGGCGCCGCGCCGAGCCAGGCGATGCTGGCCTCCATCGCCCGCATCGCGGCCTGGAAGTTCGGCATGACCGGCGTGAACCCGGGCACCGGTACCGCGTCCCTGCCCGAGGGCTCCTCCGACAGCTACGGCTTCTCCCTGGGCAAGAGCTACACCTTCAACGCGATATCCGGGCACCGCAACGGCTTCGCCACCGACTGCCCAGGCAACCAGCTCTACAACGCCCTGAGCACGATCCGCTCCTACGCGGCAGGCCCGGTCGGCACGGTCTCCGTCACCGGGATGTCCGGCGGGGCGGCCAAGTCCGGGACGAGCTACTACACCAGGGGCGCGGCCACGGTGAGCTGGACGACAGCCACGCCGTCCGCGGTGATCTCCGGCTTCGACGTCCTGGTCGACGGCAAGGCGGTGGCCCACACCTCCGGCTCCGCCCGCTCCGCCTCGGTCACGGTCGCCTCCGGCAGCCACACCGTCCAGGTGCGCGCCACCCACGTCCGAGGGGCGACCACGCTGTCCGGCTCGGTCACCCTGGTCGGCGACACCACCGCGCCCACCTTCCCGACCGCTCCCGGCGTGCGGCTGCGCACCGGCACGGTGAACTCCACCTCCGTCCCGGTCTCGGTGACCTGGAAGGCCGCCGACAACGCGGCACTCGCCAAAGTCACGTCGACCTCGCCGTCCTCGGCCACCTTCGGCCCGACGGCGACCTCCTGGTCGGCCAGTGCCAAGCCCGGCACGTCGGACCTGTTCGCCCTGAAGGCGTACGACGTGGCCGGCAACGCCGCCGGCGCCTCCGTCCAGCGGACGCCGAGCATCGTCCAGGAGACCTCCACCACCCGGACCGGCACCTGGACGCGCAAGAGCAGCACCAGCTACCTGGGCGGGTACTCCTACGGTTCCTCGTCCGCCAAGGCCTCGATCAGCTGGACCTTCACCGGACGCTCGGTGGCCTGGATCGTCTCGCGGGCCGCGACCTCGGGCCAGGCGTACATCTACGTCGACGGCACCAAGGTCACCACGGTGGACCTGAAGTCCTCCACGACCCTCTACCGCCAGGCGATCTGGACCAAGACCTGGTCGGCCTCCGCCAAGCACACCCTGAAGATCGTCGTGGTGGGCACCGCGGGCCGCCCGACCGTCACCACCGACGGCATCGCAACCATCGGCTGAACCGCCGCCCGCACCTCACGAAGGAGCTCTCCGCCCGCAGGAAGTCCGTGGGCGGAGAGCTCCTTCATGATCGGCGAAGTCCCGCAGCGCCCGGCCGAGGATCACGTCGCTGGAGCCCTGCGAGTAAGCGTTCGCCGTGTCGAGGACGTGGGCACGGAGGACATCCGCGCACTGCGCGCCGTCGCGCGAGAACTCAGCACTGACCAGCAGGAACAGCGATCCGCAACTGGAGTACTCGGCGTACGGCGCGGGAGATGCTGAAGCGGGGTGATCTCCTGAGCTCCCGCGTGTTCACCGGTGCTGCGACGACTTTCGCGGAACCGTGAACTTTTTGGATCTCGGCGGGGAACAGCAGGTGACATGCACTCGCCGATGAGTCAGGGGAAGCATTGTGAGCGGACCACCGCCGTCTGTGGCACGGACGGAGGACGACGCGGAAACAGTCGCGCAGTCGTTGGAGCAGCCGGAGCTGTTCGCCCTGCTCTACGACCGTTACGCCCCCGACATCCACCGCTACGTGGCCCGTCGCCTGGGCGACAGTGCCGCCGATGACATCACCGCCGACACCTTCCTGGTGGCTTTCCGGATCCGGTCCCGTTACGACCGTACGCGCGCCAACGCGCGTCCCTGGCTGTACGGCATCGCCGGGAACCTCATCGGCAAGCAGCGCCGCGCCGAGGTACGGGCGCTCAGGGCGCTCGCCCGCACCGGCCGCGACCCGCTCGCCGCGTCCGGGGGCGAGTTCTGGCTCGAGGACACCGACCGCCGGATCGCGGCACAGGGCCCGCTGGCCGGCGCCCTCGCGGGACTGTCGGCGCCGGACCGGCACGTCCTGCTGCTCGTCGCCTGGGCCGAACTGACCTACCAGGAGGTCGCGGAGGCGCTGGACATACCGGTGGGCACGGTTCGTTCGCGGCTCAACCGGGCGCGACGCAAGGTACGTACGGCGCTGGGTGCCGATCCCGCGTTCGTGATCGACGCGGCGGAGGTGGCGTAGCCATGGACGAGATGATCGAAGTGCGCGAGCTGCGCGCACAGGTGCCGGTGCCCGACCGGGCCCGGCTCGCACCGGGACGGGCCCGGCTCATCGAGGCCGTGCGGGCCAGTGAGTCGCGCCGTGCGTTGTGGCGACGGCGGGAGTTCGCGATCGTCGCGGTCGTGGCCGCGGTGACCGCCGTCGCCGTCACCGCCACCTTGCTGCTGGGCGGCAAGGACACGGGACGCACGGTGCGGCCCGCGGCCACGCCGGGCGTGCGCTTCAAGGGGGTGAGCGCGGCCGAGTTCCTGCGGCAGGCCGCCGACGCGGTCCAGAGGCAGCCGGACGGCACCGTCCCGACGGCGAAGCAGTGGATCTACATCAAGTCGGCGCAGGAGCCTGCGAACAAGTCCACCAAATTCGTGGGCGATGTGGAGAACTGGATTCGCTACGACGGCTCCGCCAGTGCCTTCCGGCTGAGGGACAGGCCGGTCGAGGTCACCAAGATGCACCTGGAGAACGGCGGCGAGGGCGATGACCGCTCGCCACGTGAGATGTACCGGGTCCTCACCGCTCTGCCGGCCGACGGCAAGGGGACGCTGAAGGCGCTGCGCGAGCAGGATGCCATCGCCGACTCCAAGGAAGTCTCACAGGCACGCAACGACTACTTCGAGATCAGGGTCCTGCTGTCGGCCGACGTGATGCCGGCCAAGGGCCTGGCGTCTCTCTACCGTGCCCTCGCACTCCTGCCGGGCGGAAAGGTCACCGGCCACCTGGTCGACACCGCCGCCGGACGCCGGGTGATCGCCCTGAACTACTCCCGTGGGGAGAACTCTGCGACCGGTGGATCGATGGCCGACCAGTGGCTGATCGACCCGCAGACCTACCGGATCGTCGGCACCCGGATGATCTCGGCACGCGGCAAGGTCCTCGGTGGTGATTCGATCGTCAGGACGGCCGTGGTGGACAAGGCGGGCAACCGCAACTGACCGACCGTAATCCCGGGCGGCCCGCGCCACGGGGGGGCGGGCCGCCCTTCTTCCGAGACCCGCAGGGCGCTCCGAGAGCCCGGCCAGGGGCATGGCGGTTGCTGCACTTCACTGCTGTACGCAGACGGCGCCTCGCGAGCCTCGCCTCCCTACTGACCAGCCACATCGCCCGGACGAGACCGAAGCTTCGCGAGTGTCACGGACTGGCCTACGTCCTCCGCGGCCATGGAACCGCCAACGGGTCCGAGGGCCGTCCCGGGGCGAAGCCGGTCGACGTGGCGCGCCGCTCCGGCGTATCGACCGGCACCGTCTCCAACGTCCTCAACCGCCCGGATGCCGTGGCGGAGCAGACTCGCCCGCCCTCCGCCGCCGGGATGTCGACCTCGACAACCTGCGCGTCCGCGTTCGCCTCGCCGAGCCGGAGCGGATGAACCGGCGGCGCGTGCAGGGCGACACCAAGTCCGAGGCCGGAACCCGGACTGCGATTCTTCCCGCGTTCCTCCACCGGGAGCTCCGCCGGCATCTGGAGAGCTACGCCGAGCAAGGGCCGGATGGGCTGCTCTTCGTGGGCGAGAAAGGTGCTCCCTTCCGGCGCAGCACCGTCGGGCGGAGGTGGCGGAAGGCGCGCGAGATCGTCGGCATGCCCGGGGGCTTCCGGTTCTACGATCTCCGAACGTCGATCGCCTCTACGCCATGTGGCAGCACGCCGACCCCGTGACCCGCTTCGATCCCCAGACCGTCTACGGTGCCGCCGATCCCGAGGACCCGATGTGGTTCGCGCGCCGGCTCGGCCCCTGGGACGGCTCGGGGAGGATGCGGCCCTGGTCGGCGCCGGAGTTCGAGGAAGAGGAGAAGAACTACCTCGATCTCAGCGTGGTCACACCACCCCAGTACGACACGATCCCGCCGGTCGGAAACGGCGCGGCCACCGGAAAAAGCTGGATGACCTGCGGCACCTGCTTGAGGACCCTGCCGTTCGGCAAGCGGTCAGGACTCTCCTGCCCGCGTAGGGCGCATCGGGGAGTCCGGGCCGGCGTTCCCGCCGACCGCCCGAACCACACCAGACAGTTCTCAGCCCCGTCTCTGTCGAGAGGGGGCTGAGAACTCCCCCTCCCGTTGGACCGATCGGCCCAACGGGAGGGAAGGCGGCGGCCCGGCGCGACCTTCAGGCACGCCGCCGGCCCCGTCGGCGCAGTCGGCGGCCTACGACCAGGACGGCGGCGAGTTTGGTCACGATCACGACCAGGACCGCTCCGAGGACCCAGGACGTCCAGCCCGAGGCGGTCAGCAGCGCGTCGGCCAGGCCCAGATGCACGGCCACGGCGACAGCGACGAGCGCCGCGAGCCCTGCCCATCCGAGACGGCTGCGGCGTGCGGACGCCGGGCCCGTGGGGGACGGGGGGTCGGCCATCACCGTGGACTCCCGCCATTCCACCCGCAGCTCGTCCCGCCTGCCGAATCGGCCGATGTGCATGGTGAGGAGGTCCTGCAGTCTGCGGAGATCCTCATCGGTGTCGGTCTCGACCCGTAGGACGAGTTCGCGCTCGGCGGCCCGGAGTTCGCACTCGCCCGTGGGCAGGGTGACCCTGCCGTGAGTGTCGGACCACTCGACGCGGATCTGATCGGGGGCGATGTCGAGTGGTTTGTGACACGCGGCGGAGGCTGTTTCGTCAGTACCGGTGTGGTGGCTGCGCGGGCGGTGTCCCAGGTGGCGGCCCTTGTTGCTGAAGTGTTTGCAGAGCTGGACGAGATACCGGCTCGGACGGTCGGTCGGGACGTGGGCTTCGGCGATGGGCATGGTGATCCTCGGGGTCAGGTCCGGGTGACGGTGATGAGCCACGCCTCGACATGGCCGGGCTCGGCGTTGATGTCGATGGCGGACGGCTCGACGGAGTCGAGCCGCCAGCCGTCCGCGAAGGCGGCTTCTACCCGAGCCCTGCTCGACTTGTGCAGCGGACCCCAGGCACCGCTTTCCTGGTCGCTGATGCAGAGGATGAAGCAGTGCCCACTCGGGCGCAGCAGGGTACGGAGCCCGTCGACGTACGCGGCGCGGTCCTCGTCGCCGAAGACGTGGAAGAGGCCGCAGTCCAGGACGGTGTCGAACTCCTCCGCGAGTACGGCCAGCTCGCGGGCGTCGTGGAGCAGGAACCGTGCCGTGCAACCCCGCTCTCGTGCCTTGTCCCGTGCGGTGCGCAGAGCGCGGGCGGCGAGGTCGATGCCGGTGGCATCGAGGCCGAGACCCGCGGCCAGGAGCGTGTGCTCGCCGGTTCCGCAGCCCGCGTCCAGCACGCGGCCCCGGAAGGCACCGGACGCGGCGAGGGCGGCGAACACCGGCTGGGGCCGGCCGATGTCCCAGGGGGGCGGCGTGACGTACAGGTCGTCGGGTGAGCGCGGAGCGGCTGCGCCCTGGCCGTGGGGTGAGGCCGGCATGGGTTCGTTCCTTCCGTTCTGGGCGGACGGAACCCCACCTCTTCCTCGCGGGGGTTCAGTTCCGTCGGGTGGATGACTCCGCCAGATTTATCGAGACACTGTGTCTTCGTCAAGTCATGGTGTATCGAGTGAGGCGTCTCGTACACTGCACGGGTGCCGAAGCTGTGGAACGAGACGATCGAGGAGCACCGCCGCGCGGTACGGGACGCGGTGCTGGAGGTCACCGCGGGGTTGGTGGCCGAGCATGGGCTGCGCGGGGTGACGATGTCGCGGATCGCCGAGGGGACCGGGATCGGCCGGGCCACGCTGTACAAGTACTTCCCGGACGTCGAATCGATCATGACGGCGTGGCACGAGCGCCAGATCTCCGGCCATCTGCGGGAGCTCGCCGCGTTGCGCGACCGGCCCGGCACCCCGGGCCAGCGGCTCACCGCCGTGCTCGACGCCTACGCCCGCATCCAGCAGCGACGCCACGGCCACGATGCGGAGATCGGCGCCTTGCTGCACCGCGGGGAGCACGTCGCGCACGCCGAGCAGCATCTGCGCGGGTTCATCCGCGACCTGCTCGCCGAGGGCGTGGCGTCCGGCGAGGTGCGCGACGATGTGGCCCCGGACGAGCTCGCCGGCTTCTGTCTGCACGCCCTCGGGGCGGCGAGCGGGGCGGATTCCGAGGACGCGGTACGCAGGCTCGTCCAGGTCACGGTGGACGGGCTGCGTCCGGGCCATTGAGGGGGCAGCGGGGGCAGGCGTTACGGACCCGCTTCGGGCAGAGCGAGGCAACCGGCGTCCAGCGGTGACGGAGTGCGGTCGCTGTCACTTCGGTCGGTGCGCGGCGAGCCGCTCGCCGGCCTGGCCTGCGCCATGCTGCCCGGTCTCGCCGGCATCCTGACCGGCGCCGGTACGGGGCTGATCACGCCACTCGGCTTCGCCGCGCTGGCCGCCAGCACGCCCACGGAGCGGCTCGGCCAGACCATGGGCGCCGCTGCGGCCGCGAACTCGGCGACGCGGGCGGCCCGCTGCTCGTCACCGCCGTCGCCTCGCTCGCCACCCTCACCTACGGCTGCGGGGCCCTCGCGGCCCTGATCGGGCTGGGCGCGTGGTCGCGCTCGTTCGCCGTCGCCAGGTGTCGGCCGTACCCGAGCCGGAGAGCTGAACGGTCTCCGGGTCAGTCCCGGTGCCGGTGGCGCAGTACGTGCCGGAGGACGAGTGCGGCGACCAGGACACCGAGGGCGATGAGCGCGTAGAGCTGGTAGCGGCTGATCTCGTCGTAGACGGCGGTGATGTGGGTGCCCGCCACATAGGCCAGGCTCACCCACAGGCCGGCCCACAGCGCGGCGCCGAGGGCGTTGAAGACGAGGAAGCGACGCCAGGGCATGCCGCTGGTGCCCGCGACGATGCCGTTGACCTGGCGCAGTCCTTCGACGAAGCGGGCGACGGTGACGATCTTGCCGCCGTGGCGGGTGAAGAACTCCTCGGCCGCCGCGAATCGCTCCGGCGTCAGGAACACGTAGCGGCCCCAGCGGTGCACGAAGGCCCGTCCGCCGGTGTGGCCGATCAGATAGCCGACGTTGTCCCCGACGACGGCGGCGGCGAACGCGATGACCGCCACGGCCACGATGTTCAGATCTCCTGCCCCCGCGTAGACCCCGGCGGCGATCAGGACGGTCTCTCCCGGCGCGGGCACTCCGAAGTCCTCCACGAGGACGACACCGCCGACGGCCCAGTAGCCGTAGTGGGTGAGCAGCGGGGCCAGGTGGGCCAGCGGGCCCGGAAGCGGCGGCGCCATGCCCCCACCGTACGCGGCCACCGAACCTGTGTGCCGGTCAGCAGGGCAGGGCGAGGACGACGCAGACCCCGTGCTCGGTGTTCTCGGCGTGCGCGGCGCCGCCGTGGGCGGTGGCCACCGCCTGGACGAAGGCGAGCCCCAGGCCGGAGCCCTCGCCGGTGCGGCTGGCCTCGGCGCGGGCGAAGCGGTCGAACGCCCGGGGCAGGAACTCCGGTGGGAAGCCGCTCCCCTCGTCCGTGACGCACAGCCGCAGCCTGCCCTTGTGGACGGCGGCCGTGAGGCGGACGGTGCCGGTGCCGTGCCGAAGGGCGTTGTCGACCAGGTTGCCGATGGCGGGCCGCAGCCAGCGATCGTCGACGTCGACGATCGCGCGGGCGGCGTCGACGGTCACGGCCCGCCCCTTCCGCTCGGCGGTGCGCCGATGGGGGGCGACGGCGGCGCCGACGAGGTCGGCGAGGTCAGTGGGAGCCCGGCTGAGGTGCTGGGCGGTGCCGAGTTCTTCCAGGTCCAGCAGTGCGTTGGAGAGCTCGATCAGGCGCTGGACCTCGGTGTCCACCGAACGGAGGGTCTCAGTGAGTTCGCCGGCGGAGCGGGGACGGTGCAAAGCGACGTCGAGTTCGGCGCGCATCAGGGTCAGCGGGGTGCGCAGTTCGTGACTGGCGTCCGCGACGAACCGGCGCTCGCGTTCTGCGGACGCCGCCAGGCGGTCGAGCATCTGGTTGAGGGTGTGGCCGAGCCGGGTGATCTCGTCGTCGCGGTCGGCGGGCACGTCCAGGCGCAGGTTCTGGGCGCCGTCCGCGAGACCGGCGACACCGCCGCGGTAGCGCTCGACGGGACGCAGTGCGGCGCGCGCGGTGCGGTAGCCGACGTAGGAGGCCGCGATCAGGGTCAGGCCGGAGGCGAGGGCCAGCTGGGCGAGGAGTTCACGCAGCGCCTCGTCGCGGTGTCCGCGCCGGACGGCGGCGACCACGATCCGGCCCTGGCCGCCGACTGTGACGCGCTTGGCCTGCAGCCGCAGGGTGTCCGAGGTGATCGGCAGCAGGGAGCCGACGTCACGCCGGACGGTGGCTCCGTGCGCGGCAGCGCCCAGCTCGGCCGGGGTCAGCAGCGACCGGTCGTGGAGGGCGTCGCTGGAGACCAGGACCCGGCCCTGCGCGTCGAGGATCTGCCGGAGGCTGCCGCTGGGGCCGGGCGGGAGCTGTCCTTTGGCCCGTACGGCCTGGTCGAGACTGCGCTGGTAGGCAGTCAGGTCGTCGTTCAGCTGCCGGTCCAGGGCGGCCTGGACCCGCCAGTAGACCAGGCCCGCCGTGCCCGCCAGCACCAGGGACATGGTGACGGCGACGGCCAGCACCAGACGGGCGACGACGGGCAGCCGCCGGAACCACGGCCACGACCGCCTGGTAGGACGGCTCACGGGGCGGTCTCCAGGCGGTAGCCGCGTCCGCGCAGGGTCGTGATCGTCGTACGGCCGAAGGCCCGGTCGACCTTGCCGCGCACCTTGGAGACGTGCACGTCGATGGCGTTGCTGCGCAGGTCGGTCTCGCCGTCCCAGACCTCGTCGAGCAAGTGGAGGCGGGTGACCACGCACCCGGCGTTCTCCATCAGCACCCGCAGTACGTCGAACTCCCGCCGGGACAGCTCCAGTTCGGCGTCCGCCCGCCAGGCCCGCTGCTGCTCGGGGTCGAGGACGAGGTCGCCGACCTGCAGACGCCCGGGGTGCTCGGGACGCCGCCGGGATATCGCCCGCAGCCGGGCCAGCAGCTCCTCCATCGCGAACGGCTTGACCACGTAGTCGTCGGCGCCGGCGTCGAGCCCGGCCACCCGCTCGCTGATCGCGCCACGCGCGGTGAGCAGGATCACGGGCACGTCGATGCCCTCGCCGCGCAGCGTCCGGCACACCTCGACACCGTCCATGCCGGGCAGCATCACGTCCAGCAGCACGGCGTCCAGGCGCGGATCGCGGGCGGCGGCGAGGCCGGAGGGCCCGTCGTAGCGGCCTTCGGCGGTGTGACCGGACTCGGTCAGGTAGCGGACGACCAGATCGGTCAGGCGGGTCTCGTCGTCGACGACCAGGCAGTGCATGCCGGCCAGGCTAACCGCGCGCCGGACCCTCCACCGCCACCGGGAAGGCTTCATGGTCTGTTCATGTGACATCCCTACCGTCCTTCAGGTCGCGGTGCTCCGCGGACCGCGACCAGTCCCCGTTTGACGCGCCGTGACGGAAGGGACCCCCATGCACGCATCGGTGCTCGCCGCCAAAGGCATCACCGCCCACCTCACGGTCACCGATCTGATGACCCGCGGCGGTCTCGACGTCCTCGCCCTGCTGCTCCTGGTCGGCTGGCTCTACCGGCGCCGGCCCAGCGTGCCCGCGATGCCGCTGGTGCTGGCCGCGCTCAACATCGGCCTGTTCGCCGCGATGAGCACGATCAGCGCCGGCAAGTTCCCGGCCGGGGTCGGGTTCGGGCTGTTCGGCATCCTCTCCCTGGTCCGGCTGCGCAGCGCGGCGTTCACCCTCCGGGACGTCGCCTACACCTTCGTCAGCCTGGTGATCGCCCTGTGCACGGGTCTGCCGCAGCGGCAGACCTGGCTCGTGGTCGCGCTGGACGTGGTGGTGCTCATCGCCGTCCTCGTGGTCGACGACCCCACGTCGTACGAGCCGCCGACCCGGACCGTGAAACTCACCCTCGACCGGATATACACGGACCCCGCCGTGATCGCCCCCGACGTGGCCTTCCGCTTCGGTCAGGCGCCGCTGTCGGTGGTTGTGGACGAGGTCGACTACGTCCGTGAGACCACCCGGGTCTCTGCTCGTTACCCTGCCGAGCCGGCCGTCGCAACGGATTCCGAGCCGAGTGAGCCGGTGATGGCGCCATGACCGTCGCCCCGCCCCTCACCATGCCCCTCGCGGCCCGGCTGGGTCTGGCGGAGCTGCGCGGCGCGTCCCTCGCCGAGGTGGACGCGGCGGCGGCGCTCCAGCACCGTGTCGACCGCAAGTACCTGGTCCCGCTCGACCGGGCGCGCCATCTCGTCGCGCGCCTCGCCGACAGCCACCACGTCCTCGACCTGGGCGACGACCGTCGTACGACGAACTACTTCAGTACGTACTTCGACACCCCGGAGCTGGGCGCCTGGCGGGCCCACGTCCAGCAGCGGCGTCGGCGCTGGAAGGTCCGCACCCGCCTGTACGCCGAGGACGGCCTGTGCCGGGTGGAGGTGAAGACGAAGGACGGCCGCGGCGCCACGGTCAAGCACGCCCTGCGGATCCCGGCCGCCGAGTACGGCGAACTGACCAGCCCCGCGGCCGAGTTCGTCGAGTCGGTGCTGGAGCAGACCGGTGTCCCTGTCACGGTCAAGGAGCTGTCCGCCGCAGTAGAGGTCCGCTACGTCCGCGCGGCTCTCGCCGATCTCCGCCACGGCAGCCGCGTCACCCTCGACTCCACCCTCAGCTGCGGTCGCGACGACCGGACCGTCGCGCTCGACCCCGGGCACGTCCTGATCGAGACCAAGGGCGGAGCACGCCCCGCCCTCGCCGACCGCCTGCTGCTGGGCATGGGGGTCCGGCCGGTCTCGCTCAGCAAGTACGTCATCGGCCAGTCCCTGCTCACCCCGGGCCTGCCCGACCACGACGTACGCCGTCTCGCCCGCGCCCACTTCACCACCGAGGCGCATCCGGCACCGCTCCCGGCACAGCCCCCGGCACCGCTTCCCGAAGGGATCCCCGCCGCATGAACGTCCTGCGCGGCATCAAATGGCGCTACCCGCTGATCGCACTGCTCGCCGTCGCGGCCGTGGGCATCAGCACCCTGCGACCGCAGTTGGTCACGGCTGTCACCTCCGCGGTGAACAACCCGAGCGCAACGGACCTGATCAAGCAGGACCCGCCGCCCAGGCTTTTCACCGACGCCGAGATCGCGGCGATCGCCAAGGCGGCCGATGCCCAGCGCACAAAGGCCGACGCCCTCTTCGCCCGATGGGCGAAGGCCCACGGCACCACCCGCGACGACAAGGCGTTCACCGCCTGGGCGGCGCAACAGGTCCCGGCCCCGCCGTCGGCGAAGCAGCGCACCGCCGAACTCCGTCAGGACCAGGCCCTCGCCAAGACCCGCACCACGGCAGGGAAGAAGGCCGCGACCTGGCTGGAGCTGCACGGCAAGAAGGACGTCTGGCAGCTCTACCTCCACGACCAGCGTGAACTGATCCCCGTCGCGCGCGGCAAGACCGAGAAGGCCGAGCTGAAGGCGGCCCTGAAACTGGCCAAGACGATCAGCGATCAACTGGCGGCCAAGGACAAGCAGCCGGCCCCGTTCGTCCTCGACCCGACCCTGCGCCCGGACAAGCACATCCAGCCCGGCGCCAAGGGCCCCTACTCCTACCCCTCCCGGCACGCGACCCGCTCCGCCGCGGCCGTGACCTTCCTCAGCGCCCTGTCCCCGCACCGCGCCGCGGACTACCAGTGGATGCAGGACGAAGTCCTCTACTCCCGCCTCTACATGGCAGGCCACGTCACCAGCGACCTCACCGCCGGCACGCTGCTAGGCGACCTGATCGGCGACTACGAACTCGCCGTCAGCGGACACTGACCTGGCCGACACCCGCCGATCTGCCGAACCAGCAACTCACCGGAGGCGTCTCCATGCCCTCCGGCGCGGCACACGAGGACGCGGGATCGCACCGCTATTGACCATGGTTGATCGGTCTCATGGGCAGGTACGGGCAGGACCGCCCGGCCGGAGACGTCAGCAGCCGCGCCTCGCGGCCTAAAAACCGCCGAGCCCCGGCCGGGTGCTACTCGTCCAGCGATGGGAAGCTGGAAGGCACTGAGCTGGGGTTTCGCAAGGAAATGCGCTGACGCGGGAAAAAATCTTCTTCGTGGTTCTCACGGGTCAACGCCGTTCCCCAGGCTCATGTGCGGCACGGGAGAGGGGCCTGGCCCTGCTGGCGGCCGAGGGCTTCGGCTCGACGCCCGGCGTGGGAGTCCGGGCCACCGTGGGCTCCCGCCCGGTCGTGGTCGGAGCTCCCGCGCGGCTGCTCGCCGGCGCCGGGGACGCCGACTCGGCACGTGCGTCGGTCCTCGGCGCCGAGCTGGAGGACGGCGGCCGGACCGCCGTTCCGGTCATGGCGGACGGCAAGCCCCTCGGTGTCCTCGGGATCGCCGACCGTCTCCGCCCGGACGGCAGGTCCACCGTCGTCTCCCTGACGGCGCTGACCGGAACGGCACCTCTCCTGCTGACCGGCGACAATCCGCGCGCCGCGGCCCTGTTGGCCGCCGAGGTCGGCATCGCGGACGTACGCGCCGGGCTGCTCCCCGAGCACAAGGTGCGAGCGGTCCGGGAACTGGAGGAGTCCGGACGCAAGGTGATGGTCGTCGGTGACGGTGTCAACGACGCGCCCGCGCCCGTGGCGACCGGCGGGCTCCCGACGCTAGAGCGGTCAACTTCCGGACGTACGCCGAGAAGTGGGTCGAAGAGCGGGAACTGTCCGTACGTACCGTGGACCTGTACGAAGACCTCCTCAGGGTCCACATTTTCCCGGCCTTCGGCGCCCTCGACCTGGACGAGATCACCGCCCCTCGCGTCCGTGAGTGGCGCAGCGAGCGGCTCCGCGCAACCGGTGCAAAGACAACCGTCGCCAAGGCGTACCGCCTCGTCAAAGCCATCATGGAAACCGCCGTCGACGACGAACTGATCAGCCGCAACCCGTGCCGGATCAAGGGCGCGGGCAAGGAGTCAGCCGCCGAACGTCGTATCGCCACCGTCGCCCAGGTCGACGCCCTCGCCGACGCGATCGGCATCCGCTGGCGCCTCAAGACGGGGGCAGCTTCTCCTCGCTTCCGATGAGCAATACGTCCAGACCTTCGGAGCCGCCAGAGCAACCCAGCAGGGGCTCACTTACGAAGCCGTGGCCGGTTCGAACTCCGTGGCAGATTCCGCCGCGGCGGACGACACGAACAGGGCCGTCGCCGCTGCCGACTCCGATACCGGCGAGGGTGACGCGGCGGCAGACGATGATGCCGCGAGCAGCCACTGGAGCGTGGTGAAGTTCGTGGCCCATGACAAGGACGGGCGCTACATCCCAACCCGTCAGGGAAACCGGTTTTTCGGCTGGGTCCACTTCTCCGGACCGCACAACATCCACAGCGAGAAAGTCATCAGGGCAGCGGTGAACGAGCATCCCGAGCGAGGGAGCACGAGGACCCGCAAGGTGTACGGCGCCGTGCTGTACGACACCCTCGGGATCATTCTCGCCAAGGTCAAAATCATTGCGCAGTACCACTGGGAGACCAGCGACCGCAAGTACAAGCTCGCCGACACCGACGACAAGATCGGTGTGATCACGGCGTTCTGTCAGGGTGTCAACAAATGCCCGGACGCGTTGAACCGAGTATGACGGAGCACTCGATGGCATGGGACGAGACGGGCCTGTCCGGTCTGCAGGCCGGGCTGGCACACGAAATGCTCAGCCGTGTCACGGCCTTCATGTTCGGACCGGACGTCCGGCTGGTCCGAGGCGTGGTGATCTCTCCGGGCCGGCCCGGTGCCGGCCGCGTCGTCCTCTGGGACGGGCAGCGACTCGACAGCTCCGTCGCCTTCGACGTACCGCTCACGGACACCCAGGGCGGGAACATCCCCGCAGGGGACCTAGCAGCCGCGCTGCGCGGCGTGACGGCCGACCGCTCGGAACGCGAAATCTCGGAGGCACCGCGCGACGCCTTCGGGATCCCCGTGATAGACGCATCCGCCCTCGTTCAAGCCTTTGTCGCCGAGCCACGTTTCGAGGTTCCGGACGCACTGCACGCCGCGGCGGCCGCATTCTCCCTCCCTCCGGAGCCGGAAGAGCCTCCAGAACTGCGCCTGCGCGGCTTCTTCCTCCTCGACCGGACAACGTGCCGCCTCTACCTGGACACCCCCGAATCACAGGACGCACCCCCGTTCGGCATCGACCTCCCTCTCCAAGACGAGAAGGGCTCCGTCGCAGTCGGCGTAACAGCGGTGCACGCCGCGCTCCCGGTCCTTCTGCTGGGCGAGCTGGAACGCGTGCGCAAGGACGTCCACGACCCCTACTGCCACACCGTCTACGACTTGGCGGACTGGCTCTCCGGCAGCTGACCACTCGGTACCGAGAACCGCTTCGCACGTATCGACCCGCGCTTGGGGTGTCCATCAGCTCCCCGAGCGGACGGACCCACCAGGAAACTACGGCCATGCCGTACGACAGCGCCCTCGATCCAGACGGCCACCCCTTCGGCGCGAATCCGGCACGCGACAACTGATCACGACGGACAGCAAAAAGGCCCGGGTCTCTGACCTGGGCCTTCTCCATGGAGCGGGTGACGAGAATCGAACTCGCGCTCTCAGCTTGGGAAGCGACGGCGCTTGGATGGCGGCATGGCTTCTGACCTGCGGGTATGTCGCCCGGGGTGCAGTTTCGAGTGCTGGGTTCGCACCGCTGTTCACCGTGGTTGTCCGGTCTTATGGGCACGCTATGGGCACGCCTCCGCGTGGGGACGCCATGCGGGGCGGGACTGCTCCACTGCGGTTCCGCACCTGTGGATGCGGGACGTTCCCGACACATGGTCGCGGGCAGGAGCGTGCGAAGCCCGCCAGCAGTACGGCTTCCGCGTCCAGGATGGAGACCATGTGGTCTAGGAAGCGGTTGCGCACGGTGCGTTCCGCGACGGCGAGTCCGAAGGCTCGCCCCAACTCCCGTGCCTGCATGGCACAGCAGGAGAGTTCCGGACTCTGGCCCTCCTCGGACAGGGCCAGGTGGTCGCCGGGGCCGGTCGCCAGAGCCTGGCAGTACTTAAGCCCCTGCCAGTGTTCGGAGAGTCCTCTCCCACGTCCCTGACGGGCGAGTGCGGTCGCCCGCGCGAAGACGCCGAGCAGTTCCCAGGGCGTGGTGACGAGATCCTGCCGGCCGTCGCCCTGTAACGGACCGAGTTCGGGTTTACGGGAACTCGGCTCCTTCTCCTTGTGCTTGCGTGCGCGCTGTCGGTCGATGGCCGCGGCTGCCTTGTCCGTGTCCGTGACCAGAGCGGCGGTCGAATTGATACGGACGGGGATCTTCGTGCTGAGCCTGTCGAGTACCTCTTCCGTAGATGCTGACATGGCTCGGCACTGTACGAATGCGGATATGGGCGCACGCAAGTGTGCATGGGCGCCTGAAACCGTCTGGTGCAGCGCGCCTGCGCGGGGACGTCATGCCGAACGTGCTGTTTCCCGGGCCACGTGGCCCGCTCTCGGACGCCATCGTCACCGCCGACCCGGCGCCTTCCGTCATGGATGGGAGGGTCATCGCGCCCGCCGGTCCCCCGGCATCGCAGACGGACCAAACGGATGGCCGCACGATCAGCCTCAAGGCCAGTTCCGTCTCGGAACAGAGGGCCGTGCCGGCCGGTGGGAAGCGGTTGACACCTGCTGCCGCTATCTGAGCGGCCGCCTCGACATCACCGGCGCCCGCTGGGGCCTTCACAGCGCCGCAGCGGCCCTTGAACACCCCGCATTGATCGACAAAGGCGTTCTCGACACCTACTGGACTTACCACGCGCACCGCGAGCACTAGCGTCTCTGTCCTGCGCCTGGCCCGCGGGGATACGACCTCACCGCATGATCTGGAGATTCACTTCAGACGAACTGCACCCATCTCGGGTTTGGCTAATCCATGACCAGCTTCGGGACTGCCCGTGATGATTCGGGGGCTAAAATCCGGCCTCCGGGCCCCTCCGATGATATTTCAGATGTTCCCTGGAAGTGCCCATCTCTCCAGCCCATAGAGATACAAAAGGACACAATTGAAGAGAATTGCGGGGCCTTCCCGGGCCGCGGCTTTCGCGCTGCTGGGCCTGGCCCTCCCGGTTGCGTCCAGTGGCCCGGCCACGGCGGACACAGCGGCATCCAACGTGCTGTACGTCGCGAAGACGTCGACGTGTTCTGACACTGCGGCTGACAGCGGCAGCGAGGGGCGGCCGTTTTGCACGATCAGTGCCGCGGCGGGGGTCGTCGAGCCGGGCCAGACGGTGCTTGTCGAGGCGGGTGACTATCCGGAGTCGGTGACGATCACCCGCTCGGGTACCGCGGACGCGCCCATCACCTTCGTCTCCAACAACTCGTCGCTGAACATCGCTTACGTCAGGGGCCAGTCCACGACGCAGGGGGCGAATCCGGCGTTCACCGTCTCCGGCGCGGAGCATGTGGTACTCCGCGGCTTCTACACGACAGCCCCCGGCGGAGCTACCTCCGTGCTGATCGACCACTCCTCCGACGTCACCGTCGATCAGGCCGCCCTGAACAGCAGTACGGGCGCGTCGGCGATCCGGATCACCGGCACGTCCAGTGACGTCACACTGACCCGCACGAGCGTCACTCACCTCACCAACGGCAGCCCGGGCGTCGAGATCGACGCCGGCGCGTCGGGCACCGTGCTGAGCGCAGACAGCATCTTCAGCCCGTATGCGGCCAACCACGCGCCAGGCATCGCGGTTTCTGGCGCGCCCGGCACGGTCATCACCGGCGACACCGTGGTCGGCGACTGCGGGCAGGGCATTGTCCTGGCCGGGGATTCCTCCGGCTCGACGGTGAAGAACGACGTCGTCGAGGAGGCAGCCAACGGCTGGGGCTCCTCCCCTTCGGCCTGTGCATCGACGGTTGATGCGACCGCGATCTCGGTCGCCGACACTGCCACCTCCGGCACGAGCGTCGACGACAACGTGGTCGACCCCACCAGCGGCGGCTCCCTCTACTCGTGGGCGGGCACCGGCTATCCGGACGCGTCCTCCTTCGCGGCGGCCACCGGACAGGGCGGCGCCGACATCTCCGCCAGCCCCCAGCTGACCGCACAATCCACCGCGGGGCGGCAGTGGTTCAAGCCCGCCGGCTCCTCGCCCGTCATCGACTCCGCAGACCCCGGGGCGCCGGGCGAGACGGCCACGGACTTCTTCGGCAATCCCCGCGAGGACGACCCCTCGGTGTCCAACGCGTCGAGCGGCTACTACGACCGGGGCGCGGTGGAGTTGGTGGGCCCGGAGAGCGGCGGCGGCTACACGATTCAGCCGCTGGGCTCGCCGAATCCGCTGCAGGTCACCGTCACCACGACCGCCCCCACCCCCACCTGGACGGCCAATGGCCCCATCCACCGGGTGTATTCGTACGTCCCCGACGACGCCACCACCGGCTTCCCCATCGACACGGACGGCACGTTCACCTACACCTTCCACCGCGCAGGCGACCACGCGATCCACCGCTACGGCCCCTGGGGCGGCCCCTCCAGCGACAAGCACGTCGTCGTCGGTGCCGACTACACCCCGCTCACCCCGGTGCGGCTGCTGGACACCCGGCACGCCGTCGGGGTGACGACCACGACCCCCGTCGCCGCCGGAGCCGACCTCGTCCTGCCCGTCCCCAGCATCGCCGGCATCCCGGCCGCCGACGTCAGCGCGATCGTCGCCAACGTCACCGTCACCCAGCCCAGCGCCGCCGGGCACCTGACGCTCTACCCCCACAACGGACAGAGCCTTCCCACGGCGTCGAACCTCAACTTCATGGCCGGGCAGACGGTGGCGAACCTGGTGACGGTGCCGATGGGCGGCGATGCAGTGGTGATCCACAACGGCAGCAGCGGCATCGCCCACGTCCTGATGGACCTGCAGGGCTTCTACGGGCAGGCCGGTTCCGGCTTCAAGCCCGTCTCCCCGACCCGGGTCCTGGACACACGCTCCGGCCTCGGCACCTCGACGGCGAGAGCGATCAACGCCCACGCCTCCCTGTCCCTCAACCTGTCCGGACGCGTGCCGGCGGGCACCACGGCTGTGGTGCTCAACCTGACCGTCACCCGGCCGACCCAGCACGGCTACCTGACCGCCTACCCCGACGCAGGAACCATGCCGGGCGTGTCGAACCTGAACTTCACGACCGGGCAGACGGTCGCCAACCTGGCGATCGTCCCTGTCACCGACGGCAAGGTCGACTTCTACAACGGTAGCGGCGGCACCGTCCAGGTCGTCGCCGATCTGGAAGGCTTCTTCGGCTCGGCAGCCGCCGGGGCGAACCAGTCCTATGTCCCCTTCGGGCCCGCCCGTCTCGTCGACACCCGCGCTGACGCCGATATCCCGGGACCCGTCCCGGCCTACGGAAGCATCGGCTTCGCCCCGCAGTGGCACACCGACTGCACAGCCAGCTGCCCCCGGCCGGCCGGCGCAGTGCTCAACGTGACCGCGACGCAGCCGCAGAAGAACGGCTTCCTCACCGTCTACCCCAACGAGCAGACGGTGCCGAACGCCTCCAACCTGAACTTCACCGCGGGGCAGACCGTGCCCAACCTGGTGTCGGTCGCCGACCCCGGCCTGATGATCGGCGTCTACAACCACAGCAGCGGCAGCATGCAGGTCATCGTGGACGAGGAGGGCTACTACATCGCCCCGCAGACCTGGGCCAACTAAAGCGACACCAGTAGCTCAGTGCGCCCGCCGGACATCCCCTTTCCGGCGGGCCCGAAACCATCCAGGCACCGAACGACGGTGCTTGGATGGCGTCATGGATGCTGACCCGTGCTGGTCCATGGCCCACATGGAGGGCGTCTACAACGGTTTCCAGCGCCTGGTGGCCGACGGCCAGCTGATCGGTCTGGACACCGACGCACTGGGCACCGAACAGACACTCGCGCGGGTACGTGCTCGCATCGACGAACTGCACCTCGAACGTGCGGGGCAGCGGAGCCTGGCATCGTGACCGGCCACCTGACCACGACTCTGCTGGCCCGGCGGCCCTTTCGCTCGGGCCAGCGCGGGGACGGCACTCCATTGGCCAACTACTTCGACGGCCGTCGCCTTCTCGGTGAACCGCGCATGCCCGCCGCGCTCGCCGACGAGCTCTACCTCGCGAACGCGGGACGGACGCCGACCCGACCGCCGGAGAGGTGGCGGCCGGAGCCCAGTTGGCCACCGCGGTGGCACTGGCCAGTGTCCGGCACGACCGGATGTTGGAGTCCCGCGGAATTCGTCGCGTGCGCAAGGAGTAGGGTGTGTCGGCACTCCTGACCAGCCCCGCCCCGGCCGCCTCGCGAGTCTCGGTGGTAGACGACGTCGCGGATACTGGAGCCGGCGGTCTGCACTGCGTCGAGGCTCTGCGCGAGGCTGGGCACGAGGTGGTCGGTGTGTTCGCACCCCGGACCGCAGCCAAGGCGTCGCCGATGCGCTCGCACGCTCTGGTGTGACACTCACCTCGCTCTTCCGTTTGGAAGACGGTGGACGACGAGTTGATCACTCGCAATCCGTGCCGGATCAAGGGCGCCGGTAAGGAGAAGGCGGCTGAGCGGCGCATCGCCACCGTCGCCCAGGTCGACGCACTCGCCAACGCCGTGGGAATGCGCTGGCGGCTCATGGTCTACCTCGGTGCGTACGGTCCGATGCGGCCGGAAGAACTGGCCGGCCTCCGCCGCCGGGATGTCGACCTCGACAACCTGCGCGTCCGGGTTCGCCTCGCCGAGCCGGAGCGGATGAACGGGCGGCGCGTGCAAGGCGACACCAAGTCCGAGGCCGGAACCCGGACTGTGATTCTTCCCGCGTGCCTCCACCCGGAGCTCCGCCGGCATCTGGAGAGCTACGCCGAGCAAGGGATGGATGGGCTGCTCTTCGTGGGCGAGAAAGGTGCTCCCTTCCGGCGCAGCACCGTCGGGCGGAGGTGGCGGAAAGCGCGCGAGATCGTCGGCATGCCCGAAGGCTTCCGGTTCTACGATCTCCGACACACGGGGCACACACTGTCGACGCGCTCCGGGGCCACGCTCAAGGACACCATGGTCCGGGCCAGACAGTCCTCCGAGAAGGCGGCGCTGATCTATCAGCACTCCGACGACGAGCGGCAAGAGGAGGTTGCCGCCGGGCTGGACGCCACGGTCCGTAAGGCCCGGGCCGCTGCCGCGCAGTTTCCCTCCGGAGCGGGTGACGAGAATCGAACTCGCGCTCTCAGCTTGGGAAGCGACGGCGCTTGGATGGCGACACGGCTTCTGACCTGCTGGTATGCCGCCCGGGATGCAGTTTCGAGGGCTGGTTTCGCACCGCTGTTTACCGTGGTTGTCCGGTCTTATGGGCACGCTATGGGCCCGCCTCCGCGTGGGGACGCCATGCGGGGGCGGGACTGCTCCAATGCGGTTCTGCACCTGTGGATGCGGGCTGTGCCCGGCACATCGGCTTGCAGAAGCACACCCCTCCACGGGCACCTGACGGCCGGTGATCGACGAGACTTCCGGGCAGTACGCCCACTCGGCCGCCACAAGGCGTTCCGGGTACTCCCCGGTGACCTCCCGCTCCGACGCCGGCCCCCCGGCGGTCAAGTGCCCGCTGCCGCAAGGGCCTCGTGTCCTGCCCGCGACGAAGCATGTGCAGGACGGGTGTCTGCCGTCGCCCAGCGCCGGTGGCTTCGTGGTCGCCGGACAGCGCGTCCAGCTCGGCCGCGGTCATGCCCACCAGGTCGTCACCGCCCATCCGGACGAGACCAGCATCCGTGTCTTCCAGGGCACCGAGCTGATCACCACCGTCCCCCGCATCACCAGGAAGGAGGTGGTCGTGCGCAACTCCGGCGAACACAACCGCCGGAAGATCGTCTAGGGCAGACGTCAAGCATCACCCGACGCCAACCCGTCAACCATCAACTGAGGCTGGACACTCGTGGCTTCTCTCTCAAGTTCAGCGAGTTGAAACTGATTCCCTGGTTGCGCACAGTGCCGTTGCGGGCGTGATGGAGTTCATGTCTTTGGTTCGGAGCCCTGGTGGGCGTGCGCCGTCACGTCTGGGCCGCCACCGAGAGAGATCGAATGTCTCTCAAGCCGATGCGGTCAGTGGCAGTGCCGGATGATCCAGCGGGCGCCGCGGTTCGCTCCGTACCAGCGGTGGCGTGCGCGAGGTCCTTTGCCCGGTGGTGCAGTTCCTCGATCAAGCTCGGTGCTGGGGCGGCTGTGGCGGCCACGCGCTGGTAGGCGGCCTCTGCCGCAGCCCACGCTTCGGCGAGGCTCACGGCCTGTGAGGGGGCTGGGTGGTTCATGTCCACCCCCGGGGTCGACCAACAAAGTGGTGGACTGTCAACCGCGCTCGCTCGTCTCAGGTGCGGCCGGCGCTCTTCGTGAGGTAGCTCACCGCCCGGTGGATTCGGCGTGCCGGCTGCCTACCATGGGCGCCATTGAGCGCTTTGCCCGGTTTCATTCGACGGAAGGGAGGGGCGGGATGGTGTGGCTGGTTGCCCCGGACGACGTCCGTGTGATCTCGGTGCGTGAGGCGCTGGCGCCGTACGCGTGGCAGTCGCTCCGCCCTGAGGCGCTGTGCCGGCGAGCGCTGGCGGCTATGGACCGCGTGGACGTCCATCGGCCCCTTTCTGGCACGGATGAGCGTCTGGCTGCGCTGTCGGCTTTCCTGGACGGTCGCCCGTGGCGGTCACTCACGGTCCAGGCTCTGAGCCGGCAGCTGGTCAGCGCCGCTGAGAGATGGCGGCAGGAGCAGGCTTGGCTCGATATTCAGCTGGGCCTGCTCCTGGACGACGCCGGCTGAGCGGTCGCCGCTCGGCCCTACTGCCGGGCCATGTGCATGCGCATCTCGCTGTTCATATCGGTGATCAGCTCTCCGGACAGGTCGACCGTCACGCTGTGCAGGGTGCCGGTGAACGGGAACGGTGAGGTGTAGTCCGGGTCCACGGCGGAGCCCGGGTTGCGGCCGCATGTCAGGCCGCCGGGGTTGAACATGACCGGGGTGGTGACGGGGAAGTCCGTCTCGGCCGCGAGTTGGCGGTCGATGTAGAGCTGGGCCTTGCCCGGGGTGCCTTTGCCGTGCAGGATGTCGGGCTTGCCGGTGGGTTCGAACTCGAACCGCAGCTCGTGGCGGCCCTCGGGGACGGGGTCCGCTCCGGTCAGGCGGTACAGGGCGCGGCGGACGTAGTTGTGGGTGTAGTGCAGTCGGCCGTCCTTGATGAACAGCGTCCAGCCGCCGGCGTCGGTGCCCTGGCAGACCAGTACGCCGTCGGCGCCCGCCGGGAGGTCGACGTCGACGGTGACGCTGTGCGGGCGGTTGAGCACGCGCGGGGTGACCGCGGAAGGCAGGCTCTGGGTGCCGGGGCGGAAGGTGTAGCTGGTACGGGTCTCGGTGATCTGCGGGCGTTGTGTCATCATCCGCTGCACGGCGCTGCCGTCGATGGGCAGCACGTTGTACTTGCCGGCCTCGACGTACCACAGGGCGACCATCTCCACCAGCTTGTCGCGCTGCTCGGCGGCCAGGTCGCGGGTCTCGGCGAAGTCCTCGTCCACGTGGTACAGCTCCCAGTGATGGGCATCCAGGTCGGTGAGGTCCTGCACGGTGATCGGGGTGCCGAAGGGGCGACCGGCCTCGGCGAACGAGGGGCCGGGCCACGGGCATACCGCTCGCCAGCCGTCGTGGTCGATGGCACGGTGCCCGATCATCTCGAAGTACTGCGTGTGGTGGTTGCTGGGTGCGTCGGCGTCGTCGAAGGTGCGGGCGAAGCTCACGCCGTGCAGCGGCGCCTGCGTCACCCCCCGGATGGTGGACGGCGGCTCGATGCCCAGGGCGTCGAGCACCGTGGGGACCATGTCGACGAGGTGCGCGTACTGGGTGCGGATCTCCCCGCGTGCTCTGATCCCGCTGGGCCAGTGGACCAGGAACGGGTCGCTGGCGCCGCCGCGGTAGGTCTCCCTCTTCCACCTTCTGAAGGGGGTGTTGCCGGCCCAGGTCCAGCCCCACGGGTAGTGGTTGAAGGTGGTGGGGCCGCCGAGTTCGTCGATGGAGCGCAGGCTGTCCTCCAGCGGCTCAGGGGCGTTGTTGAAGAACTGGGCCTCGTTGGCGGTGCCGGTGACGCCGCCCTCCGGGCTGGCGCCATTGTCGGACACCACCATGATCAGGGTGTTGTCGAACTCGCCGATCTCCTTCAGGAAGGCGAGCAGGCGCCCGATGTGGTGGTCGGTGTGGCTGAGGAACCCCGCGTAGACCTCCATCATCCGTGCCGCCAGGCGCCGTGCGTCCGGGCTCAACGAGTCCCACTCGGGCACGTCCGGGTCGTGGCGGGAGAGCCGGGCGTCCGCGGGGGCGACGCCGAGTTCCTTCTGACGGGCGAAGGCGGCCTCTCGGTAGGCGTCCCAGCCCTCGTCGAACCGGCCCCGGTAGTGGTCCGCCCACTCCTTGGGCACGTGGTGAGGGGCGTGGGTCGCGCCGGTGGACAAGTTCAGGAAGAACGGCTTGTCCGGGGCGACCTGCTTGGCGTCGGCAACGAATGCCATCGCCTTGTCCACCAGGTCGGGGGTCAGGTGGTAGCCCTGCTCGGGTGTGGCCGGCGGCTCGATCTGGTGGTTGTCGTAGACCAGTTCCGGATACCACTGGCTGGTGTCGCCGCCCAGGAAGCCGTAGAACCGCTCGAAGCCGCGCCCCAGCGGCCAGCGGTCGTACGGGCCGGCCGCAGACTCCTGCTCGGAGGGCATCAGATGCCACTTGCCGACCATGTAGGTGTTATAGCCGTGCTGGAGCAGCATTTCCGAGACGAAGCCGTTCTCGAACGGTATCTGCCCGTTGTAGCCCGGGAAACCGGTGGACATCTCGGTCACACCGGCCATTCCGTTCGCATGGTGATTACGACCGGTGATGATGCACGACCGCGATGGTGAACACAGGGCCGTGGTGTGCATGTTGTTGTACAGCAGCCCGCCTTGGGCCAGGGAGTCCAGGTTGGGGGTGGCGATCGGACTGCCGTAGCACCCCAGTTGCCCGTACCCGGTGTCGTCCAGCACGATGAACATCACGTTCGGTGCACCCGGCGTCGCCCGCAGTGGCTGCGGCCACGCAGGCTGCGACTCCTCCGCGGTCCGTCCGATCACCCCCGGAAAAACCGCCCCCGGCCGGTACTCCTTCCACGACGGCTGCGACATGAGGCCCTCCGTCCCCGCCGGCCTGCGCCCAGCGCCATGGGTCGGCACTTTTCTCCGGGTTTGTTCGGGGCATGGACGACACGCGCCTCCGAATACGGCGATCGGCCGGACCGGCCTCCGGGCTCCCCTGTGTCCGGCTGCGGTGCGACGGCACACCATCCACACTAAGAACACAAGGCCACCTCTGCCACTGCAGGAGGAGGCATGAAAGGCACCGGCACACCGCGCCCCAACGCCGGCAGCACCGCCCGCGACCACCTGGCCAACGAACGTACCTACCTGGCCTGGCTGCGTACCGGTATCAGCGTCTCCTCGCTCGGCATAGCGATCGCCAAATTCGCCCCACACCGAGGTGAGCGGGCCGTCGCCGCAGGAGTGATCCTTCTTTTCGCCGGTCTCCTGGTGGCCGCCTACGGCACCTGGCGCTATCGGGATGTCGACCGTCAACTCGATGCTGGGCTCTTCACCCCTGCCGGCTTCACCGCCATCGTCACTGCCGGCGCTGTCACCTTCCTCGCTCTGATCGCCCTCCTCGTCCTCGTCTGACCGCCAGGCCCGCCGGGGAAAGGAAGTTCCAACCTGCCCTATCCTCTGTGGCCGATGTGGCGTCGGAGTCTCCGAGGCCGTCAGGGAAATCGGTGCCGAGTCGCAGGTGGACAGCGCTCGGGTGGATGGCCGGCACAAGAGGAACCTGTACTGCCTGCGCTTCGTCGCTCAACCTGGGCGCCTCCGTTCGGAGGGGCTTGCATGCGGCCTCGTGCTGCTGGTCCGTTCAGGAGTCCCAAGCACAGGAGCCCAGGCCGAGCAGCAGGGCGAGGGTGACGACGCCGAGGCCGACGTGCATCCTCCGCCGCTCTCGTTCAGCCCGCAGTCTTGCCCTCTCGACTCGGGCTTCTGCCTCCGCCTTTGCCGCTTCGCGCTCGGCCCGTGTCGCGTGATGGCGGCAGCCCCGGCCGATCTCTTGGGGGAGCTCGCACGGCGTCCCCTTCTTTGTGGGGCGCCCGCACCGCGGCGATGGCCGGCCTCTTCGAGAGCGGCTGTACCTGGGGGACATTCGCGCATTGTGAACCACCAGCTCGCCTGGCCGGGGCAGAACGGTCGAAGCAGGGCTGGCGCAGTCGAGGCCCGGCGCCATCCTTCAAGTCGCCTTTTGCGACGGTGACTTGTTCACCGTTTGCTCGACCTGTGACCGGGGTCACTCAAAATGCGCCTCGCCATTCGAGACACTCCGGCGCTGCCGAGGCCGAGCTGGCGCTCCAGGACCCCCTGAAGGCCGTTTGACCTGCACTTAGGGCACGCAGAGGGCACGCCACCCTCAAATTGGACTAGACAACAAACAAACCCCAGGCCAATGACCTGGGGTTTCCACTGGAGCGGGTGACGAGAATCGAACTCGCGCTCTCAGCTTGGGAAGCTGATGTTCTACCATTAAACTACACCCGCGTAAGACGCCGAGCTGGTCGGTGTCTGAATGCTCGCTCACTGTACCCCATGACGGACCCCCGGTGCTCGGACCGTGGGGTTCGTGTGCGTTTCGAGGGGTGGGGCGGGGGTGGGATCCGGGTGCGGGCGGCCGGAGTTGGGGCGTACGGTGGAGGTGTGGGAGAGGGGCCCGGCAGGCCGGAGTGCCGCCTGGAGAGCCGTCCCTTTGATCCCGTAATGTGGCTTTCCGTCGTCACGGCAGCAAGCCCGACGCGGCTCCTGGGGAAGGGACTTAAGGGACTTGATGGAACGCACCGTCGTCCGCTGTGCCGAAGGGCACGTGTTCAGCACCGCTTCGTTCCCGATGCAGCAGGCCGAGCGGCTCGGCCCCGGCAGGCTCGTGCGGTGTCCCAAGTGCGCCCGGCTGCGCAGCGTCGTGCCGGTCGCACTGGAGAAGCAGCAGTAGCGGAAGAAGGACGGAAACAGCAGCAGCACGGGCGCGCGGACTCGTCACGATTGTCATGGGTCCGCGCGCCTTGCGTATCCTCGGGGCGTGCTTCTCTCAGACAAGGACATCCGGGCCGAGATCGACGCCGGGCGGGTACGGATCGATCCCTACGACGAAACCATGGTGCAGCCGTCGAGCATCGACGTCCGGCTGGACCGTTTCTTCCGGGTGTTCGAGAACCACCGGTACCCGCACATCGACCCCTCCGTCGAGCAGCCGGACCTCACTCGGCTCGTGGAGCCCGAGGGCGACGAGCCCTTCATCCTCCACCCCGGTGAGTTCGTGCTCGCCTCGACGTACGAGGTCATCAGCCTGCCCGACGATCTCGCCTCCCGGCTGGAGGGGAAGTCCTCGCTCGGGCGGCTCGGACTGGTCACGCACTCCACCGCCGGGTTCATCGACCCCGGGTTCAGCGGGCACGTCACCCTCGAGCTGTCCAACCTCGCGACCCTCCCCATCAAGCTGTGGCCGGGCATGAAGATCGGGCAGCTGTGCATGTTCCGGCTCTCCTCCCCCGCCGAGCACTCCTACGGCAGTGAGCGCTACGGCTCCCGCTACCAGGGGCAGCGCGGACCCACCGCCTCCCGCTCCTACCTCAACTTCCATCGGACGCAGGTGTGAGGGACCGGTCATGAGCAGCGACAGTCCCGTGCGGGAGAACCTCACCTACGAGCAGTTCGGCGTCGCCGTGCGCGAGCTCGCGCAGACCATCGCCGACGACGGGTTCGAGCCCGACATAGTGCTCAGCATCGCGCGCGGCGGCGTCTTCGTCGCCGGCGGGCTCGCCTACGCCCTCGACTGCAAGAACCTGCACCTGGTGAACGTCGAGTTCTACACCGGGGTGGGGACGACCCTCGAAATGCCGGTCATGCTCGCGCCCGTCCCCAACGTCATCGACTTCAGCGACAAGAAGGTCCTGATCACGGACGACGTCGCCGACACCGGCCGGACGCTGAAGCTGGTCCGCGACTTCTGCCTCGAAACGGTCGCCGAGGTACGGTCCGCGGTGATCTATGAGAAGTCCCACTCCCTCGTGAAGTGCGAGTACGTGTGGAAGCGGACCGATGACTGGATCAACTTCCCGTGGTCCGTGCAGGCTCCCGTCGTGAAGAGGGACGGGCAGGTTCTCGACGCCTGAGCGCGGACAGGAACGCGGACGAGGGGCCCCGGCAGCAGTGCCGGGGCCCCTCGTCCGTGTGGGCGGTGCTAGAACGTGCCCAGCTTCACGATCGACAGCAGGGCGATCAGCTGGATCGCCGACGCGCCCAGGGCCTTCGGCCACGGCAGGTCGTGGGACTTGCCGACCATGAGGGTGAGCAGGACGCCCGCCGCGACCCAGGTGGCCCAGCCGAGGAGCTGGACGAAGCCCGCGTTGCCGCCGAAGAACATGGCGAAGAGCAGGCGGGGGGCGTCGGTGATGGACATGATCAGCATGGAGAGGCCGACCGTCGGCTGCCAGGCCCCGTCGCCGCCGAGCTGGCGGGCCAGGGTGTGGGTCACCACGCCCAGGACGAAGGACGACAGCACCATCGCGATGGCCGTCACCAGGACGATCGGGACCGCGTTGGTGAGGGTGGCGTTGATCGCGTCCGCGCGGGCACCGTCGAAGCCGAAGACCGCGAGCAGGCCGTAGAGGAAGGTCACGATGAGGGCGGGGCCCCACATCGCGTAGTCCCGCATCTGGAGGAAGGTCTGGTTCGGGGCCAGGACGATCCCCTTCAGCAGGTCCTTCCAGTGCAGGCGCGGGCCGATCGGGCCGGACGGCGCCGCCGAGCCCGCGTGGTAGGTCGCGCCCTGCGTGTAGCCCTCGGCCTCGTCGACGGAGAAGGACTGGGTGCTGCCCGGGTGGTTCGCCGCGTACGGGTCGGGGGCGCCGTAGCCGCCTGAGCCGTTGTCGTCGCCGAAGTACTCCGGGCCGTCGCCGGGCTGCGTACGGCCGGGGTGGCCGCCGCGCGCCTGCGCCTGCGGCCAGCCGGACGCGCCGCCGTGCTGCGGGTACGGCTGCGGGGCCGACGGGTATCCGTACGACGGCCCCGGCTGCCCCCCGTAGCTCTGGGGCGGCGTCTGCTGCCCGTACGCGGGTTGTTGCGGTCGCGCTTGCGGGGCGCGGTCGTCCCGGCCGCCGCGTCCGTTCCTGAATCCAGCCACGTCATCGAACGTACCTGGTCCTGGAGAACCGTGTGCGGGCTCAGGCGACGGAGCCCGCCATTGCGGCAGAGCTGTGACATCCCCTAGGGGGCCGGATCCGGGTCGGATCGGGGCCGGATCGGGGCCGGATCGGGGGCCGCCCGGGGTCGTGGGCGGGGGCGGCCCGGTCAGGCCTCGCCCAGCCGGGCCAGGGCGGCTCGCATCCCCTCGGTGAAGCGCCGGCCGGCCGGCAGGAGCTCGCCGCTGCCGAGGAGCGTGTCGACGGCGCCGCGGGTGTATCCGTACCAGGTGGCGTGCTCCCGCTCGGCCCGGGGAGACGGCGCTGCGGTGCCCCGCTCGGTGTGCCAGAAGTCGCAGACGCCCAGGTGGGCGTAGGTGCCCTGGAGCAGCGCGTCCAGCGGCCGGGGGTCGGGGCGCCAGGGGGCGTGGTAGCGGGCCGGTGACGCCGGGCCGTGCAGGGGGACCAGGTCGAGCAGGGCGCCGAGCTGCACGTGCAGGAACTCGTGGACCAGGGTCAGGGCGAAGAGCACGGGATCGGCGGGCGGGGAGAGGGCGACGGCGCCGTAGGCCCGGCGGGCCGCGGAGCTCACCGCCGTGCCGCCCGGCGCGGGGTGGAGCGGCACCAGGGTGGACAGGCAGGCGGCGACGGCCCGGGCGTGCCAGGGGTGCCGGCGGACCAGGACCTGCCAGGCGCCGTCCAGGGCGTGCTGCCAGCGCCCGGCCTCGGCGGCGCTCTGCGGCCCGGCGGGGAGATGGCCGTGGACGTCGCGGAAGGGGCCGCGGTCGGCCAGCCGCAGGCTCAGCACCAGGCCGTCGCACTCGGCGGTCAGCAGGTGCGGTCCGGACAGCGCGGCCGGTCCGCCGTCGGTCAGTTCGCCGAACCAGGAGAGGTCGGGCCGGTCACCGCGGGCGCACCCGGCCAGCGCGCGGGCCAGGCCCTCGTCCAGGTGGGGATGGAGCATCACCGCCCGCCAGCGGTCCGGTTCGTCGCGGTACAGGGCGGCCAGCCGTCGGTAGGGCTCGTCGAAGCCGGAGCCCGGGGGCAGCGACCGGCGGACGGCCGCCATCAGCAGCCTGCGCTTGCTGAGCTGACCGCGTCTCAGCTCGGCCACGGCCGCGGTGCCGCCGCGGGCCCGGGCGACGGCGTCGAACAGGTCCGGATCGACGTCGTGCATGGCGAGGGTGCCGGGAGCGGACGGGTCGGGGGGCGGGACGGGCACGGGGGCTTGCTCCTCGCGGGCGGGCCGGTCGTGGGGCGCCGTCATCCCGCCGCCGGCTGTGCCGCCGCCCGCAGCGCGGTGACGTCCCGGCGCAGTCGTTCGGCGATGTGGTCGACGAGGACGGCGAGGTCCTGGCAGTAGACGGAGGGGGCGGCGAACGGGGTCGGTGCCGCCCCGGGGTGGTAGCGGTGGGCGTACAGGCCGCCGCCGCAGACCGCCGCGCGGGGGCAGGCGGCGCAGACGGGGGCGAGGCCAGCCAGCCCGCGCTGACGGGCCCGGAAGGCCTCGTGGCGGGCGGCGTCGGCGAAGGTGTGCCGGAAGACGTCCAGGCCGGTGCCGGGGGCCCCGGGGTAGGTGACCTTGAGCGAGTCGGCCTGCTCGATCGTGCCGTCGGTCTCGACGACCACGAGGTCGACCGGGGTCAGTCCGACGGTCTCGCTGCGGGCGGTGCCGCCGAGCAGCAGCGCCAGGATCTCCTCGAAGAGCCGCACGCCGGTCTCCCGGCGCGGTGCGTCGTACCACCGGTCGAAGACCGCGCACAGCCACCGCGCGTACGGCGCCGGTCCGTCGGGTGCGGCTCCGGGCGCCGTGCGGGGCGGGCTGGTCCGGTCGGCGAGACCGGGTGGCGGGCTCTCCCAGGTGCCGTGCGGCAGCAGGAGGTTGAGCCGGGGCGGGGTGAACTCCAGCAGTGCCTCGTACGTCTCGACGGGGTCGGCGGCCAGGTCGACGGTGCACAGCAGCCCGGCGTAGAGGGCGCGGTACGGGCCGTCGGCGAGGAGCCGCAGCGCCCGTGCCACGTCGGCGTGGCTGCCGCGGCCGTCGGGGCGGCGGCGGTGCCGGTCGTGGGTGGCGGCCGTGCCGTCGACGCTGACCCCGATCCGGACGCCGTGGCGGGCCAGGACCGGCAGCAGTGCCGGGTCCTCGACCAGCCGCAGGCCGTTGGTCTGCAGCGTGAGCCGCAGCTCCGCCACCCCGTGCAGGGCGTCGGCGAGTGCGCCCAGTACGGCGTCCAGCCGTGCCGCCCCCACCAGCAGCGGCTCGCCGCCGTGCAGGACGACGTGCACCTCGCCCAGGCGGTGCCGGCGCGCGTGTTCGGCGATGAGTGCGGCCGTCCTGCGTACGGTGCCGGGGGCCATGACGCGGGGGCGGTCGCGCCAGCTCTGGTCCACCGACTCGTAGACGTAGCAGTAGTCGCAGGCGAGATTGCAGCGACTGTGGATCTTCAACAGGAACTGCCGGAACGGGACCATGAGCCAGCCTCGCTGGGGCGCACCGGAGCCGCTCCCGCCGACGGCCGGGTCGACACGGAACGGGTGCTGGCGGGTGGCCGCATCCTACCGCCCGGCAGGTGTCCCGGACGGCGCTCCGCTCACGTGGTCGGCGGCTCGATGTCGGAGTCCAGCCGGACCCCGCGTGTGATCGCCAGCGTCGTCGGGTGCTGCTCTCCCAGGGTGCGCCGGGCGCGGGCCAGGGCGTCCTCGCGCAGGGTGTCGGCCTCCGTCGCGCGGCCCAGTTCGCGCAGGCTCAGCGAGAGGTTGGAGCCGCTGCCGATGGCGTCGTAGTGGTCGGGTCCGAACGCGGCCAGCAGCCCTTCCCGGGCCCTGGTCTCGATGCGGGCGGCCTCCTGTGTGCGACCGGCCGCCACCAGGTCGTTGGCGTGGTTGAGCAGGCAGCAGCAGGTGTGCGGGTGGTTCTCCCCGAGGACGGCGCGCAGGTGCGCCGCGGTGCGCTCGGAGAGCGCGAGTGCCTCCTCCAGGCGGCCCTGCAGCCGGAGGTAGACCGACATGTTGTTGGCGCAGACCAGGGTGACCGGGTGCTCCTCGCCCAGGTAGTCCTTGTAGCGGCCGAGGGCCCGCTCGGTGAGCTCCAGCGCCTGGCTGGTGTCGCCGAGCGCGGCCAGGTCGCCGGCCAGGCTGCAGGCGACGGCGAGGGTGTCGTAGTGGTCGGGGCCGTGGGCCTGCAGGTAGCGGTTGTAGATGTCCTGGTCGATGTCGCGGGCCTCGGCGTACCTGCCGTCCCGGCACAGGGCCACGGCCAGGTTCTTGCGCGCCCGCAGGGTGTCGCTGTGCCCGTCGCCGAGCAGCTGCTGGTAGAGGCGGGTGGTCGTCTCCAGCAGGCTCAGCGCCTGCTGGAGTTCGCCGGTCTCGCGCAGGTCGCGCGCGTAGTTGTTGGCCAGGTTCAGGGTGCGCGGCTTCATGCTGCCCTGGTTCTGCCGCTGCCGTTCGTAGGCGCTGCGGTGCAGTTCCAGGGCGGCCCGGCGGTCGCCCGCCAGGTACTCGGACATGCCCAGGTTGTTGGCGTACATCAGGGTGCGCTGGTGGTCCTCGCCGAATTCGGCGTACGCCGCCTCGTAGGTGGTGCGGTCCAGCTCGCGGGCCTCCTGGTAGCGGCCGAGGGCCCGCAGATCGGCGCCGACGTTGCCGGCCGCGGCGAGGGTGGCCGGGTACTCGGCGCCCCTGGTGCGGGTGAACCGCTCCAGGACGTCGGCGTCGAGTTCGTACGCCTCGATCAGCCGGCCCTGCGAGCGGAGCACATTGCCCAGCTGGGTACTCAGCAGCAGGGTGTGCGTGTCGTCGGGGCCGCCCGGGAAGTCCGGCCGCCCCCAGCGTTCCAGGGTGCGTACGGCGAGGTCGTGGGCGGTGCCGTACAGGCTGCGCTTCCACAGGTAGCGCACCGAGTCGGTGATCAGCTTGCGGACCTCGGGGTTGGGGTCGGCGGAGGCGCGGGAGGGTTCCAGGTGGGGCAGGAGCTCGTCGTACTCGTCCCAGTCGGCGGTGGCCTCCGGGTTGCCCGGGTTGGCGTCCGCGAGTGCGGTGTGCACCACCCTGCGCAGCTCCGCCCAGCGCCGTTCGCCGACCCCGTCCCGGATGACGGCCTGGACCAGCCGGTGCACGCTCAGGGTCTCGCTGCCCTGGTCGCTGCGGGCCAGCCCGTAGCGGTTGAGGAGGCGCAGCAGCTGGGCGACGGCCATCTCGTCGCGGGGTTCGTCCGTGTCGGAGGTCAGCGCCCGGGTGACCGCCCGGCCGTAGAGCAGCCGCATGGGGATGGGGTCGGGGCCGAAGAAGGAGCAGATCTCCAGCATCTCGGCGGCCGCCCGGTCGCGCCTGCGCAGGTCCTCCACGGCGATCTGCCAGGTCCTGGCGGCGGAGTTGGGGTACTCCCGGGGCGGCAGCTGGGTGTGGTCGAGGATGTCGGCGGGGCGGTCCCGCAGCTGGGCGAGATAGCGGTCGACCGGCATGTTGCTCTCGCTCAGCCAGGTCGCCGTCTGCCCCACCGCGAGGGGCAGGTCGCCGAGTTCGCGGGCGATCTGCTCCGCGTCCTCGGTGGAGAGCAACGGGCTGAACCTGTGCAGCAGTTCGACGCTCTCCGCCCGGGTGAAGACCTCCACCTCGGCCCGGCCCGCGCTGTTGACCCAGGCCCGGTCCCGCGAGGTGATCAGCACGTGCCCGCCGGGCGGCCCGGAGGGCAGGAGTCCGTCGAGTTCCTTGGGGCTGCCGGCGTTGTCGTAGACCAGCAGCCAGCGGTCGTAGGGCTGTCCCTGTCCGAGGACGCGCAGTACGGCCTCCGCGGTGCTGCCCACGTCCTCGCCCTCCTCCAGGTCGAGGTAGGGGGCGAGGTCGGCGAGGGCGGAGCGGATCAGGCCGGGCTGGGCGGCGTTCATCCACCAGACCACGTCGTAGGAGGATTTGTGCCGGTGCGCGTACTCGAGCGCGGTCTGCGTCTTTCCCATGCCGCCGAGCCCGTACAGCGCCTGGCTGGGCACGGTGGCGGTGGGGCCGGCGGTGAAGTGGTCGCGGAGCCGTTCCAGCAGCGGGCCGCGCCCGGTGAAGGAGAGGTTGCGGGACGGCAGGCGCTGGGCCGCCGGGATCGAGCCGGGGAAGCCGGGCAGCGCGGCGGCCGCGGACGCCGCGGACCCGTCCGGGAGGCGCCGGCCGGAGGGCGGTCCGAGGACCGCCAGGAGCTGGTCGACGGCCTCGGCCGGACCGCACCGGCTGAGGTCGGCGGCCGTGCTGTCGAGGTAGGGGCCCGCGGCCGCCGGGTCGAGGTCCTGGACGCGGACGGCGACCAGGCCGGGGCCGCCGAGCGTCTCGTGCCCGGCCAGCTGGAGACGGATCGTGGCGGCCCGCGACTGGGTCGCGTACTCGGGTGACAGCAGGGCGAGCACCCGGCCCTGCCCGCTCAGGGTGCCGGCCACCTCGGGCAGGACGCTGCCGCCCGGGGCGACCGTGCTGTGCAGCGAGACCTGGTAGCCGACCGCCTCCAGGGCCTCCGCCGTCCACTCGGCCCAGACCCGGCCGAGCGGCGCGTAGCTGATGTAGACCTGGGTGGGCAGGGTGCGGGGCGCCCGCAGGTAGGCGGCGCGCAGTTCGGCCCGCCGGTCCACGGGCAGCGCGGCGAGCCGGCGTACCCGGCCGTCCGAGATCCATTCGGTGAGCCGCTCGAACGCGGTGAGCAGCGAGCGCTCCTGACGCGGCCGGTCGGCGATCGTGGCGGGGATCTCCTCGTACGCGTAGAACGCCTTGTACGGGATCTCTATCTCGCCCCAGTAGCGGCTGTGGTCCTCTTCCGGGAGCCAGCTCAGGAAGGGTTCGAACTCGGTGCGGGAGAAGTCCCGGCCCGCTTCCAGCCGTTCGGTCTCGGCCTCCTCGACCCGCATCGGGACGGGGAGCACCTTGATGTCCCGGGGGGCCGAGCGCCGCACGGCGGCCGCCGCGTCCACCCCGCCGCGGATGCTCTGGGCGCTCATCGTGAAGCAGTCGACGAGGACGTCGGGCAGGACGATGGTGCAGATGCCGGAGGTGTCGCTCACGCCCGTACGGCTGTCGATCAGCACGTAGTCGTAGGCGGCGATCATCTCCTCGCGCAGCGCCTGGAGGAAGTAGCCGCCGCCGTGCCGGTCGTAGAAGCTGTGCCAGTTGAAGCTGGTCACGGCGGCGGAGTAGGCGGCCGTCTGGCGTCCGGCGGGCAGGAAGTCGAGCCGGCCGCCGGAGGGGAACTCCAGCAGCAGTCCGACGGTGTACGGGCTCAGGTCCGCGGCTTCCCGCAGCCAGGCGTCGTGGCGGGCGGGCCCGGTCGGGCGCGGTCCGGGGCCGCCGACGGTCTGGCGGACCGCGGGCGGTTCGGGGCTCAGCACCGTGCGCACGTAGGCCTGCACCATGTTGATCAGGCCGTCGGAGGAGCGCAGTTCGGGGTCGACCAGCAGGGGGTGCAGATAGCGGTGCAGACCGGGGGCCTCCAGGTCCCAGTCGACCAGCAGCACCCGGTGGCCGCCGCTGGCGAGGATCCAGCCGACGTTGGCGAGCGCCATGGTGCGCCCGGTGCCGCCCTTGTACGAGTAGAACGTGACGATCTTGCCCGGTCCGCCGGTGCTACTGGTCATCGTCTGGGTCCTTCGGAACAATTCGTCCGCCGGGCGGCTGCGGTGGGTGCGGGGCAGCGTGCGGGCGGGGCGTCGGGGCGCCGCCGAGGAAGGGGAACCGCGGCGGCATGTCGGCAGGTACGGCGGGCACGGGCGGGCCCGGGATGGTGAGCCCCGCCATCGGGGGCGGGGTGGGACCCGTGGGAACCCGGACGGGAGTGGTGCTCTCCATCTCCATCAGCCGGTTCTGGGCGACGACCAGCATCACGGAGAGCCGTTCGTCGAACTCCTCCCCGCCCACCCGTACCCGGAACAGGGGATCGTGCGGGTCGTTGTGCCGGCGCCAGTTGCGCCAGAACACATGGCTTAGGTCCTCCCAGATCGACTCGCCGCCGGACTCCTCGTCGGAGTCGTGACAGGGCACGAGAACGCCGGTGGCCGGGCGGTTCTGGCCGTCGTAGTCCGCGAGCACGTCCCGGTAGGCCGGGCTGCGCGCGGCCCACGGATCGACCAGCAGGATGCTCGTCTGGTTGTTGGCCATCGACTCGTCGAGGCGGCTGCTCAGCGCGGCGTCGACGACCTCCACGCTGCTGGTGTAGGGGCCCGACTCCATGATCACCCGCTGGGCCCGCCGGGCGACCGTGGGGTCCCTGGGCGGGTGGTACGGCGTCCATTCCCGCGGCGAGCGCCCGTAGTACTCCGACCGGTGCCGCCCCTCGGGCAGCTCGTCCGCGACGCCGGCGGCCAGGAAGATCTCCACGTGCCCGGCACCCGGCGCGGCGGCCCGCCGGTGCCCGACCGCGGGGAAGAGGCCGCGGACCTCGCCGAGGTCGAGTCCGGACGTGAAGGGCAGCCGGAAGCGGTCCGCGGCCATCCGCACCCGGGCGGCGACCTTCCCGACGACCCTGCGGTAGGCCAGGCCCATCGGGTCGGTACGCAGGATCTGCAGCAGTCCCTGGGTGAGGTACTCCTCGCCCAGGTCGGCCTCGTGGTACTGGAAGCGGGCGATCTCGTCCGGCAGGTCCCCCTCCATGGGCGCCCAGAGGACCGGGACCAGCGCCGGTACGTCGATCTCGGTCTCCCGGCGGTACTCGTGCAGCCTGTCCCGGAAGGCCGTCCACTCCTTGCCGCAGTACTCGCTGTTCAGGTAGGCCGGCGAGTACAGCGCGACGAAGGCGCGGCAGTGCCCGACCGCGGCACCGAGCACCCGCGCCCAGTCGTCGCCCAGACCCAGCCCCTCGACGTCCCGGAACGGCGGCTGAGCGGCGGGATCGGCGCCGATCTGACGGAGTTCCAGCACGAGGTCGTCGTAGAACCGCTTCACGAACTCGTCAGGATTGTCTTTCCGCGCATAGCTGAGGAAGAAATACGGCTCCTGAACCAAGGCGCCCCCCGAGTGCTCTCCGGCCGACCTGACAGTGTGCCACCTGAATGCCAGAGCATGTCCGGGTCATACCCCGAGGGGTGAGACCTCAAGCTGCCGGCTCCTGATCACCTGTCAACTGCACGCACGGGGACGGGAGATGGCCGCAGCACCGGGGCGAGGTGGGGCGGAGGGGCGGAAGGACGGGGCGGGACGGCGGCGGGAGGAAGGACGGCGGCGGGAGGGAGGACGCGCTCAGCCCATCGCGGAGTCGAAGGCGGCGTAGGGCACACCGACCGGGTTGACCGCCTCGTCGACCATGCGTCGCAACGCCACGCCCAGCGCGTTGTCGGGCAGCTCCCCGAGCAGCCCCTCCAACGCTTCCGTACTCAGGTCCGCGACGTCGAGCAGACACGAGTCGATCCGAGCGCCAGCGTCCATCGACATCCTTCGCACACGGGCGTGCCCCGTAGGTGCTGGGGCACGCATAGTTCGCTCACCCTACAGGTCCGGGACCGCCTGATATCAAGCGTCGCACCCAGACGCGCGAAGCGGTTCGCGGCACGGGCGGACGGTCCACGCGCCGCGCCCTCCGCGGGGGTGCTCGGCAGCGTGGCCGGGCCTCCCAGGTCACTCCGGCCGTGCCGGGTTCGGCGTGCGGGAGCAGGGACGGCGCCGGGCGTCGGGCCGTGGCCGGGCAGGGGGTGACGCCGCGGCGGTGTGCCGTGCGTCGCCGCTCCACTCGGCGGTGACACGGCGGACTTGGCGGCTCGGGGGAAAACCGGATGCGGGGGCCGGGCGGGCTGGCTACCGTCCGGGCGTGGCCCACACCTATCCGCCGCTGAACGTCGAAGTCCGCACGCCGCGCCTGACGCTGGCCGGCGCCTCCGACGAACTGCTGGAACGCCTCGTGCCGCTCGTGCGGGCCGGGGTCGCCGACGCCGAGCCGTGGCCGTTCGACGACCCGAGCTCGTTCTACACCGAAGGACCCGAGCGGGAATGGCAATGGCTGCGCGCCGTCTGGTCGGGCCGCGCCCGCGTCAGTCCGGACGCGTGGCGGCTGTACTTCGCCGTCCTCGTCGACGGCGAACCGGTCGGCATGCAGGACCTCATCGGCAGCGACTTCACGCGCTTCGGCACGGTGTCCAGCTTCTCGTGGCTGGCCCCCGGCAGCCGCGGCCGCGGACTCGGCAGGGAGATGCGGGCGGCGGTCCTGCAGCTGGCCTTCGCCGGACTGGGCGCACGGGAGGCCGGCAGCGACGCCTTCGTCGACAACGAGGCGTCCAACCGCGTCTCCCGCGGCCTGGGCTACGAAGCGAACGGCACGGACTGGGACACCCGCCGCGGGGAGCCCGCGCTCATCCAGCGGTGGCGGCTCACCCGGGACGCGTGGGAACAAATCCGCCGCGACGACATCGAACTGACCGGCATCAGCGAATGCCTGCCCGTCCTGGGCATCCGCTAGCCGCCTCACGCCCTGCTGATCACCTTTGGGGCAGGATGGCCCCATGAGCGTAGTCAAGATCAACGTGCTGGAAGTGCCGGACGAGCAGCGGGAGACGCTGGAGAAGCGGTTCGCGCATCGCGCGCATGCCGTGGAGAGCTCCGACGGGTTCGAGTGGTTCGAGCTGCTGCGGCCGGTCGAGGGGACCGACAGCTACCTCGTGTACACGCGGTGGCGCGACGAGGAGTCGTTCCAGGCGTGGATGGAGGGGCCCATGAAGGCGGCGCACCAGGGCGGCGGCGAGGAGGGCGGCGAGAAGCCGAAGCCGGCGGCGTCGGGGTCGACCCTGTGGTCCTTCGAGGTGGTCCAGCAGGCGGAACCGAAGCAGGCCTAGATCCGTCGGTATCCCCTCGTACGCCGCTGCCGAGTGGCGGCGGGTGAACGTCATGCCGGGCTGGACGCCACCACCCGCCGCGTGGGTCCTGCCCGGTCGTCGCCGGAGGCCCGGGCGGGCTTGCCCGGGGTCCCCGTCCACGGCCGGCAGGAGAAGCCGTTGCCGGTGTACCGGTCCGGGCGGGTGTCGCCGCAGGCACTGCTGTGGACGTCGGGGAAGTCGTGATCGACCGCCTTGACGGACCTCTCGGCCGGTGCCCTCGTGGGCACCGGCGTGGTGGGGGTCAGGCGGCCTTTTCGGTGGTCGTCGTGAGCGATGGGGTGGAGCGGGCCGGGGCCGGTACGAGGGGGCGGCGGCGGGCCGGGAGGCCGAGCATCGGGTGGGACACGGCCCAGGCCGCGCCCTTGCAGATGAGTTCCTTGTAGAGGGCGGCGGTGCGACCCGTCAGGGCGGCCCGTACGGCGCGGTCGTCGGCCGTGACGTACTGGACCAGGCCCTGCCTGCGGCCCAGCGAGACACACTGGTTGACGTAGCGCAGCGGGGTGTTGGGGAGCTTTCCGCCGGTCAGGCGGGCCGCGATGGCGTCGGCGGCCTGCCAGGCCATCGGGAGGCCCGAGGCGCAGGACATGCGCAGCGGATTGCCGGCCGGGCCCGTCGCCTGGGCCGCGTCGCCGATGGCGTACACGTCCGGGTGCGAGACCGAGCGCATGGTCCGGTCGACGACGATCCGGCCGGTGCCGGTGACCTCCAGCGCGGTGGCCCGCGGGATCGGGTGGACGGCGAAGCCGGTGGTCCACACGGTGACCGCGGCCGGGACCGACCCGCCGTCGGCCGTGGTCACGTGGTCGGATGCCACGGCGGTGACGGCGGTGTGCTCGTGCACGGTGACGCCCAGCCCGTCGACGACCTTCCGCAGGTGCCGGCGGCCCTTCGGCGAGAGCCAGTCGCCGAGGGCACCGCGGGCGGCGAGGGCGACGTCGAGGTCCGGGCGGGCCTCGGCGATCTCGGTCACGGCCTCCAGACCGGTCAGTCCGCCGCCGACCACGAGCACCGGCTGTCCGGCCGGGAGCGCGGCGAGGCGACGGCGCAGCCGGAGCGCTCCGCGGCGGCCGGCGATCTCGTCGGCGTGCTCGGCGGCGCCGGGGACGCCCTGGTCGTTCCAGCCGCTGCCGAGGGCGTACACGAGGGTGTCGTACTCCAGTTCCTCGGGGGCGTCCTGCTCGGCGGTGGCGGCCGTCGTGACCGTCCTGCGGTCGACGTCCACGGCCGTGACCCTCGCGAGCCTCAGCCGCACGCCGGTCCCGGCGAACATCTCGGCGAAGGGCCGGGGCCGCAGCTCCTGACCGGTCGCGAGCTGATGCATCCGGACGCGCTCGACGAAGTCGGGTTCGGCGTTGACGAGGGTGATCGCGACGTCCTCGCGGCGCAGCCGCCGGGCGAGGCGGCCGGCGGCGACGGCTCCGGCGTATCCGGCGCCGAGGACGACGATGCGGTGCTGCATGTCCGTTCTCCTGTCATCCAGCTGTTCAGCGGTCGCCCCCTGAACCGGGCGGCCCGCCGTTTCCTGACAGGAGGGCGGTGTGAAGCGGCTCACATCACCCGGGAGAACTCGGCAGGGCTCAGAAGAGACAGGCGACGGGTTCGCCGTGGGCCGTCGCCGCCCACTGCCTGGTCGCGCGCTCCAGCTTGTCGGGGTTGACCTGGTTGCGGAACGCGGCGATGCCCTCGGTGGTGATCTCCAGGCACATCACGCCGAAGACCCGGCCGTCCACGATCGCCACCAGCGCGGGGCCGCCGTTGGCGGTCGTGGCGTACAGCTCGACGGAGCCGCCGACCAGCGCCCGCTGGGCCGGGCCCTGTTTGAACAGGCCCCGCATGAACTTCGCGACCGCGAGGGCACCCTCGAACGCCCTGGCCGCGGCCGGGACCTTCCCGCCGCCGTCACCGACCGCGACGGCGTCCTCGGTGAGCAGCCGGACGAGCGGCTCGGTCCGGCCGCCGGCCGCGGCCGCGAGGAACTCCTCGATGATCCGCCGGGCGGCGGCCTCGTCGACCGCGGTGCGGGTCCTGCCCTGCGCGAGGTGCTTCCTGGCCCGGTGCAGGATCTGCTGGCTGGCGGCCTCGGTGAGGTCGAGGATCCGGGCGATCTCCCGGTGCGGGTAGTCGAAGGCCTCGCGCAGCACGTACACCGCGCGCTCGGCCGGGGTGAGCCGCTCCAGCAGGACCAGGACCGCGTACGACACCGACTCCCGCCGTTCCGCGGTGTCGGCGGGGCCGAGCATCGGGTCGCCGGCGAGCAGCGGCTCGGGCAGCCACTGGCCCACGTAGGTCTCGCGCCGGGCGCGGGCCGAGGTGAGCTGGTTGAGGCACAGGTTGGTGAGCACCTTGGTCAGCCAGGCCTCGGGGACGTCGATGCGGGCGGTGTCGGCGGCCTGCCAGCGCAGGTACGTGTCCTGCACGGCGTCCTCGGCCTCGCTCGCGGAGCCGAGCAGGCGGTAGGCGATGGCCGCGAGGCGCGGCCGGGCCGCCTCGAACCGGTCCACGTCGGTAACGGTCACTGCCATGCTGCGGATCCTAGGCGTTCGGCCGGAGGCGCCGCGATGTGCCGTCGGCCGGCTGCTCCGCCGTCGTGGCCGGACGGGCCCTCGCCGCCCGGTCGCACAGGGCGGCAGCCCGCGTTCCTCAGGGTGTCGGCGCCGCGTTCCTCCGGGGCGGCGGCGCAGCGTCCTTCAGGGCGTCGGCGCGGCGTTCCTCCGGGGCGGCGGCGCCGGGGCGGCCGGGGCACCGCACCGTGCGAAGGTATGCGCATATGCAGCCGGAAGGTGAGCCACAGTGCCGCGGCGGCACCGGCGCGGTAGCACTCCAGGCTGATCTCCCCCAGGTGGAGCTCGCCGGAGGTGAAGTAGGTGTACGGCGAGTCGTGCAGGTAGAAGCGGTAGAAGCGGCCGACGTCGGGGTCGCGGAAGAGACGGCCCCGCGGCCGTGGGGCTGCAGCCCGTGCTTGTGCGGGTCGACGACGATCGAGTCGGCCCGGGCGAGGGCCCGCCAGGGCTCGGGCGGCAGCCCCTCCGGGCCGCCGGCGCCGTCAAGGAGCGTGAAGAAGCCGCCGTGGGCCGCGTCGACGTGCACCCGGGCCCCGTGGCGTGTTCTTCCACCCGCACTACGCCGGCGCGGCTGACCGGCGCGCCGGCCGCGATCGACCGGGCCCTGCGCGAGGACACCGGCTGACGGCTCGCGGGGCCGCAGGTTGAAGGGGATTCGGGGCGGCGCGATCCTGGGAGGTGTACCCGGACAGCCGGAGGCGCCATGGAGGGTTGCGTACCGGAGGACCTAGCGGTCGTCGTCGACGCCGGCGGGGCGGTCCTGGTGTGGAGTGCGGGGGCCCGGCGGCTCCTCGGGTACGAGCCCGCCGAGGTCGTCGGCCGCTCCGTACAGACGCTGCTCGCCGCCGACCTGCCCGTCTCCGCGCGCCGGCACCTCGCCGACGGGCAGCGCTGGTCCACCGAGGTGGCGCTGCTGCACCGCAACGGCGACCGGATCGTGGTGCGCCTCCAGGGCACCCCGCTCGCGGACGCGGGCGACCGGCCGCTCTGGCTGGTGACCGGGGCCCCGCGGACGACCGTGGCCGGACGCGACCAGCCCGGGGCGGCGGCCCTGTGGGACCTCACGCTCGCCCAACTGCCCACGCCGGTGGCGGTCTACGACCGCGACGCCCGGTTCGTCGCCGCCAACGACGCCATGTCCCGGATCATGGGCCTGCCCGCGGCGGAGATGCGGGGCCTGACCCTGTCGGAGATCGAGCCCAGCTTCCCCTTCGACGAGTACGACCGCCTCCAGCGGCAGGTCCTGCGCACCGGGCGGACGATCTTCCACGAGCAGCACGCCCAGGCGCCCGGCGAGACCAGGGAGCACTCCTGGTCGATGTACTTCTCCCCGCTGAGGGACGGGAACGGCACCGTGCAGGGCCTGTCCGCGGTGGTCTTCGACACCACGGAGCAGTACTGGGCCCGCCGCCACCTGGCCGTCCTCAACGACGCCGGCCTGCGCATCGGCACCACCCTGGACGTGACCCGCACCGCCGAGGAACTGGCCGAGGTGGCCGTGTCCGGGTTCGCGGACTTCGTCACCGTGGACCTGCTGGAGTCCGTCGTCCTCGGCGAGGAGCCGGAACCCCTGACACCGGGCGAACCCGTCGACATACGCCGGGCGGCCCAGCGGTCGGTGCTGGCGGGCTGCCCGGAGGCGGTGTTCGCCCCCGGCGACGCGTTCCGCTACCCGGTGGACACGCCCCCGATGCGGACGCTGCTCACCGGCCACGGCACCCGCCACCGGCCCGGCGACCCCGGCATGCAGGAATGGCTCAGGGCCTCCCAGGCCCGCGCCGAGTCCGTCGCCCGGCACCTGATCCACTCGGTGCTGATGGTCCCGCTGCGGGCCCGGGGCGTCACCCTTGGCCTCGTCCACTTCCTGCGGCACCGCACGCCCGAGTCGTTCACCGAGGACGACCAGCGGCTCGCGGAGGAGATCGTCGCCCGGGCCGCGGTGAGCGTGGACAACGCCCGCCGCTACACCCGCGAGCGCCGCACCGCGCTCGCCCTGCAGCGCAGCCTGCTGCCCGGCCGGCCACCGGCCCTGGCGGCGACGGAGGTGGCCTACCGCTACCTGCCCACCGGGGCCGGTGCGGACGTCGGCGGCGACTGGTTCGACGTGATCCCGCTCTCCGGCGCCCGGGTCGCCCTGGTCGTCGGCGACGTCGTCGGCCACGGCATCCGGGCCTCGGCCACCATGGGCCGGCTGCGCACGGCGGTACGGACACTGGCGGACGTCGACCTCGCCCCCGACGAACTCCTCACCCAGCTGGACGACCTGGTCATCCGGCTCGACCGCGAGGAGGGCCCGGAGGTGCCCGGCCGGGCGGAGGCGGCGTCGGCCGGCGACATCGGCGCGACCTGCCTGTACGCCGTCTACGACCCGGTGACCCGCCGCTGCACCATGGCCCGCGCCGGTCATCCGCCGCCGGCCCTGGTCACCCCCGGCGGCGACGTCAGCTTCCTCGACCTCCCGGCCGGCCCGCCGCTCGGCCTGGGCGGCCTCCCCTTCGAGTCCGCCGAGGTGGAGCTCGCGGAGGGCAGCGTGCTCGCCCTCTACACCGACGGTCTGGTGGAGACCGCCGACCACGACATCGAGGTGGGTCTCGGCCTGCTCCGCCGGGCCCTCGCCGACCCGGCCGCGCCCCTGGAGGAGACCTGCGACCACGTCCTGCGCACGGTCCTGACCGACCGCCCCGCCGACGACATCGTCCTGCTGCTCGCCCGGACCTCCGCCCTGGACACCGCGAAGGTCCGCACCTGGCAGCTCCCCCAGCACCCGGCCGCTGTCGCCGGGGCCCGCAAGATGGCCTGCGAACAGCTGGCGGCCTGGGGCCTGGGGGACGCGGTCTTCGCCACCGAACTGATCGTCAGCGAACTGGTCACGAACGCGGTCCGCTACGGCGACGGCCCGATCGCCCTCCGGCTGATCCGCGACGCCGCCCTCATCTGCGAGGTCTCCGACGGCAGCAGCACCGCCCCGCACCTGCGCCGGGCCCGCGTCTACGACGAGGGCGGCCGGGGCCTGCTCCTGGTGGCCCAGATCTCGGAGCGCTGGGGCAGCCGCCAGACCCCCGCCGGCAAGACGATCTGGGCGGAACAGCCCCTGCCGACGTGAGCCGCGCGCCCGGCCGGCCCACGCGACCCGCCGGCCAGTTCGTGCAGCTGACCATCCCCCAGGCGAGGTAGTCGCCGAACAGCGGGGAGGCGGCGCGGAACTCGGGCAG